>VBJE01000221.1 GCA_005879675.1 Chloroflexota bacterium | reverse complement strand
AAGGCCTCGTGGCGCGACATCGACTTCTGGGGAGCGCTCACGCTCGCCGCCGGGATCGTGCCCCTGTTGATCGCGCTCTCGATCACGAGGGATCACGCGTGGACCTCGCCGCAGGTGTCCGGGCTGCTCGCAATCGCCGCGGCCATGCTCGGGGCGTTCATCTTCGTCGAGTCGCGGGTGGAGCACCCCATCGTGCCCCTGCACCTTTTCAAGAACAACGTCTTCAGCGTGAGCATGTTTGTCGGCTTCTT
>VBJE01000220.1 GCA_005879675.1 Chloroflexota bacterium | reverse complement strand
TCATCACCCCGATGATGTTCGGCCTGATCGGCGCGAGCACGATCACCGGCTTCGTCATGCGCCGTGTCCGGTACTACCGGTTTCTCGGGACGCTCGGCGTGGCGGTCGTGATGTTCGGGATGTGGATGCTGTCCCAGATCTCTCCCTCCATCCCGGAGTGGCGCGTGGTCCTCAGCCTGATCGTGGTCGGGACCGGGATCGGCATGACCTTCCCGCTGTACCTGACCGCGGTCCAGACCGCCTTGCCGCGCGAGTACCTCGGCGTCGCCTCGAGCCAGATCCAGTTCTGGCGCAACCTGGGCGGCACCGTGGGCAGCGCCATCCTGGGCGCCGTCCTGGCCAACCGGCTGCCGGACTACCTGTCCGCCCGGATCTCAACCCTCGGCATCCCACCGCAGGTCCTGCAGAACCTTCCCAAGGGAGGCAACGCCAACGCCATCCTCGACCCGACG
>VBJE01000219.1 GCA_005879675.1 Chloroflexota bacterium | reverse complement strand
TCATGAAGGAGGTGCCGCTCAAGGCGGGCCGGGCCGGCATGGCCTTCGACGCGCCGCCAGTCGAGGTCGACGAGGACGAGCGCGAGCAGGCGGTGGCCGCCCGCTGACGCTGCGCGGCGGGTAAAGGCATGTAAGGACATGCCTCCAAATGTTCGCCAACCGCGCTAAAATCGCCACCGCACGCTGGAGGGCAGTCCGGCCATCATCGTCCGGCCTCGGCGCGATTATTTGGGGAGGCCTATTACGGTGACGGTGAGCTTCTTGGATCGGACCTTGACCTGTCGCGACTGTGGGCGGGAGTTTCTATTCACGGCTGGGGAGCAGGAGTTCTATCAGTCGCGTGGGCTTCAGAACGAGCCGCGCCGTTGCCCGGAATGCCGGGCCGCCCGGCGGCAGGCCGACGGGAACGGCCGAGCGAGGGTGATGCACGACGTGGTCTGCTCGAACTGCGGCAAGCCGACCCAGGTGCCGTTCGTGCCCACAGGGGCGCGGCCGGTGTACTGCCTGGATTGCTTCCAAACCGTGGGACGGCGCTAGACCGGCAGAGCCCCTCCGGCGGCTGCGCCGCCTCCTCCCCACGACCGGGGAGGACCCAGGATGACCGCCATCTGCAGGAAGGTGCTGTAGGCAGACTCGAACTGCGCCTTCTTGTGCCAGGCGCGACCGAACCATGGGTCGTTGATGAGCACGGCGTCGGGACGGACGCCGATGACCGTCACCGCGTGCTCGGTCAGGGTGTATTTGACGGTCGCGCCGTCGTAGGCGACGTAGCTCGCGAGGCCGACACGCTTGTACTTGTTGCTGATCCAGGCCACCACCGGGTGGCCGGCGAGGACGGCCTTGTAGACGTTGGCCGCCGGCACCGGCGCGCCGTAGAGGCCTGAGCCGGATTCCAGCACGGTCGCGCCGGCCGTCGTCGCGGCGCGTGCGACCGCCTGGTGGTAGACGCCGTAGCCGGTGTAGCGCTCGATATGGCCGTCAGGGTCGCCGACGTAGCCGGTCGCGGGGTCACCCCAGGCGACCAGCCGGCCGGCGACGTCGAAGCGGGCGGGCCTGGGATCGCGGGTCATGAACCCGATCAGCGCGAGCTCGTCGACCTCGATGCCGTAGTAGGAGAGGGCCATCTTCAGGGCGGCCGCCTCGCAGCTGAGGTTGTGGGCCTGGTGGTGCCAGGGGACCTCCAGCACGCGCTCCGTCGGCGGCGGGGCCGTGTGCACG
The DNA here is from genome assembly GCA_005879675.1 of Chloroflexota bacterium. Taxonomy (GTDB): domain Bacteria; phylum Chloroflexota; class Dormibacteria; order Dormibacterales; family Dormibacteraceae; genus 40CM-4-65-16. The sequence goes on along the minus strand of VBJE01000219.1, from coordinate 7,223 downwards.
GAGGCGAGGAAGACCGTGAGCAGGGCGAGGATCTTGGCGAAAGGCACTGCTCATTGGAACGTCGCGGCCGGGTCGGAGGTTTCCTACCCGATGGCGACCGGGCGCACGGGCGAGCCCGTGGCCCCGCGCATCTTCAGCGGAAGGCAGACGAACAGGAACTCGTAGACCTTCGCCGCCGCCAGCTCCTCCAGGTTCAGGTTCTCGATGATCGGGATGCCGGCGCGGACGAGCAGCAGGACGTGGCCCGGGAGCGTGACCTTGAGCTCGGGGTCGGCCGGGCCCATCACGTCGAAGGCCATGTTGTCCGCCCCCACCGCGCTCACCTCCCGCTCGACGAGCCAGCGCGACCCGGCCGCGCTGACGCCCGCCGCGCGCAGGTACTCCTCATTGTTCGACCACAGCGCCCCGTAACCCGTGCGGATGAGCACCACATCGCCGTTGCGGACATCGACCCGAGCGGCGCGCTCCAGGTCGGCGGGGGTGATCGCATAGTTCGGCTCGAGCCTCCGCTCGCCCGCGACGTCGAGCAGCACGCCCCGCGAGACCAGCGGCGCCATGGTCTCGATGCCGAGCTTCTTGAAGCCGGCGGAGGTCTGCACGCCGTCGTCGACGTGCACGCCGCCGTGCAGCGTCAGGTTCTCGGCCTGGTGCGCGAGCGCGTCGATGTGCGTGCCCGAGTGCTCCGGCGTGACGATGATCCCCGACGCGCCGGTCCTCGCCTCCGGCGCGCCGTGGGCGTGGTGGCGGTGGAGGAAGTAGTTGAACCCGGGCGCGTGCGCCGGATGCGAGGGCGCGCCCGCGTAGCGAAGCTGCTCGAGGTCGAAGACGCGCGCCTTCTCGATGCTCTCGAGAAGCGGCCGGATCAATCCCTGTAGCGGTAGACGATCCGGCCTCGGGTGAGGTCGTACGGCGACAGCTCGACGCGGATCCGGTCGCCCGGGGTGATGCGGATGAAGTAGCGACGCATGCGGCCCGCGGCGTAGGCGATGAGCTTGTGCCCGCCCTCGACCTCGACCTCGAACATCGCGTTGGGCAGCGCCTGCGACACGACCGCGTCCATCACGACCGCCGGTTCTTTCTGGTCGCCGTCGTTGCGGTCGGCCTTGCGCGCCTTCTCCTGACGGCGGGGCGCTCTTCGACCTTTGTATTTGCCCAAGACTCGGGAAAGTCTACTGGCGCGCCGCTGTTGCGGTCAGCTTCGCCTGGATCTGCGCCGCCAGGTCCCCGGTCAACCGGTCGGAGGCGACGAGACGATTCAGGGTCTCGATCCATCGCGGGTCTTTGCGCACCGCGGTCATCATCAGGTCGCAGCCGGCGTCGAGCATGCCGTTCTGAGCCATGCCGAGGCCGCCCCAGAACGAGAGCTCGACCATCTCCGGCGCCAGGCGCAGCGCCTCGGACAACCGGGTCGCGGCGGCGGCCTGGTCTCCTGCGTCGGAGGCCTTGTCGGCGTCGCCCAACGCCTGGTACGCGCGCCTGACGCGCAGCAGGCGGCGCAGCTCGGCGTTTGGATCCGGCGCGTCCTCGACACGCAGCTCGATGACGCGGTCCTCCCAGGAGCGACCAGTGGGCTTGCCGGTGACGACCAGCATCGCCGCCGACTGCTTGCCGCGGATGTCGCCGCCTTCGGCCTCGGCCGCGTCGAGCGCCGCCATCAACCGCTCCGCCAGGGGCGCCTGCGTCTTCGTGTAGGCCTCGAACATCGCGTCCCACACCGTGTCCTTCTCCATGAGGTTGGCCTGGACGCTGAACCCGTCGCCCGTGCGGTGGCCGGCGGCGGGGATGCACTTGGCGCCGGTGTGCGTGGCCACGTTGCCCGCGGCGTCGACGATCGAAACCTGGCGCGACTGCGGTTCTGAATCGCCGGCGAGCAGAGCCTTCAGCGCCTGCTCGGCGGTGTAGCCGGCCTTGAGGTAGTCGAGGCCGAGGGGACCGAAGCTGACGTTCACCATCGACTGCGTGGCGACCGCGCCGACACCGGCGAGGGCCCAGGGCACGACCGGGCCGACCTGGAAGTAATGCGATTGCACGGCGACGCCGAGCTCGCCGGTTTCCCTGTCGCGGGCGACGATCGAATAGGTCATCGGATCGCTCGCTATCGTAAGCCGCGATGGCGTACTACCGAAAACCGGGCTGGTTCACCAATCACGTGTTCAATCCCACGGTGCAGGCGCTGACGCGGATGGGGGTCAGCGTGTGGGGTTCGCGCATCCTGCGCGTCCGCGGGCGCAGCTCGGGCGAGTGGCGCAGTCAGCCCGTGAACCTGCTGACATTCGAGGGCAAGCGCTACCTGGTCGCGCCGCGCGGACAGACGCAGTGGGTGCGCAACATCCGTGTCTCGGGCGAGGGCGAGCTGCTGCTGGGGAGCAAGGCGGAGCGATTCCGGGCGGTCGAGATACCCGATTCCGAGAAGCTGCCGATTCTGCGCGCGTACCTGAAGATCTGGAAGGCCGAGGTCGGCGTGTTCTTCCAGGGCGTGGACGCCAACTCGTCCGAGGAGAATCTCCGCCGCATCGCGCCTGACCACCCGGTGTTCAGGGTGGAGCCCGTCTAGCTCAGTCTCCGTAGCGAAGCGCGCGGGGCTTGGAGTTGCGCCAGCGCTCGATCCACGTGCCCTGGATCTCCGGCTGTCTTTTGTCCGCGGACAGGGTGCGCACCGCCTTTTCCACCCGCGCGGTGAACTCGCGCGTGCCCTCCTTTTCCTCTGGGAGCATCGGCTTGCCGATGCGGACGCGGACCTTGCCCGGCACCGGGAGCCTCTGGTGGCGCGGCATGACCTGGAAGGCGCCCTGGATGTGCAGGGGCACGACGGGCGTGCCGGTCTCCTTGGCCAGGAAGCCGACGCCCGGCTTGAACTCCTGGATGCGGCCGTCGGGCGAGCGGCTGCCCTCGGGGAAGAGGACGAGGTTCCAGCCGGACTTCAAAAGCTGGCTCGAGCTGTGCAGCTGTCCCTGCGCGCCGCCGGTGCGCGAGAACGGAAAGGTGTTGAGGAAGAGGCTGACGATGTTGCCGAGGATCGGGTGCTTGAACCAGTAGTCGGCGGCCGCGGCGACGACGGTGCGGTCGCGGGCGGCGTCGGTGAGCGAGTAGAGGATGAGCGAGGTGTCGGCATGGCTCGAGTGGTTGGCGGCGAAGATCGCCGGCCGCTTGAGCTCCTTCACCCACTCCCTGCCCTCCACCTGCGGATGGACCATCGCCTCCGTGAAGGGCATGAGGAGCAGGCGCTGGATGAGGTAGCGGATCGAGCGCACGGGCTCGACGCGGGCCCAGCCGAGGTCGCTGGAGGGCGCCGGCACGACCGCGCCCTGCTCGGGCCACGTGTGCGGACGGGGCGTGTCCCAATGCCACGCGCGGCGGACACGCAGGACGTCGCCGAGACCGCGGCCGGCGACGCCGGCGATCCTCGTCAGCGGGCCTTGCGAGTACCAGGCCAACTTGGTGCCGCTACTTGATGCGGCCGTTGATCTTCGTGGTCGCGGACTCGCTGTCGCTTGCGGAGACGTTGAACGTCACCATCGCGACCTCGAAATTCTTGTTCTGCCAGAAGGCGGCGTAGAAGGACGCGCCGGCGATCGAGAGCTCGACCAGCACGGAGTTGTCGCCCAGGCCCGTGGTCGTGCCCTGCTTGACCGTGCCGCCGGCGGTCTTGATGTTCTGCAGGTCGGAGTCGCTGAGGTGGAAGTCCTTCTGGTTGACCTTGAAGTTCGCGGATGCGGCGCTCGAGTCCTTGAACCTGATGGTGTAGATCTGGGCCACCTTGCCGGTCGGGGTGTCCGACCCGAAGTTGCCGCAGTCGGATGTGGCGGCCGCGTAGACGGCGACGTACGTGTCGTTGGCGCCGGCGGCCTTGAGGTTGTCCAGGTCCTTCTTGTCGGTGTCGTACTGGGTGGGGTCCTTGGCCTGCTCGGCCTTCAGGTAGTTCTCCCAGGTTCCGCTCTCCGGGCACTTCTGCAGGCCGGAGAAGTCGCTCGAGCTCGAGGCGACGGTTTCGGCCGAGGTCTCCTGCTGCGCTCCCCCGGACCCACCCGACGAGCCGCCGCACGCGGCCAGGAGCAGGACGGAAGCGAGAACTGTGACGCGATTCATCTGTTTCATTCCACCTCGCAAAGCATTATCGGCGGCGTTCGTAGGTGCGTAACGCTTGGGTAGCGGCCAACGGTCTGTTCCGCCATCTCGAAGGCGTCCTCGAGCGTGCTGGCGCACTTGAAGCCGAGGTGATGGACGACGTCGCGGTCGGCGCCGACGAAGATGACGTCGCCCGCGTGGTCCATCGCGTGCGCGGCCCATATCCATGCGTAATGCGGGTGGATGCCGTGGTACGCGTGCGACTTGCGGTACAGCTGCCGGAACCACGGGTCCTCGGCAAAACGCATCTCGTACTTCTCCTCGATCTCGACCGGGTCCCTCGTGTCCGCCAGCACCTCGTCGTAGTAGTCGATGTAGCTCGGGTGCTGGACAGCGTCGAACTCGTACCGGCATGGGTGCGTGAGGATGAGGACGCCGCCCTTCCGCAGCACGGGCTTGTTGCGATAGAAGTTGAAGAGGTAGCCGAGGCCCATGCAGACCACGAGGATCGGGTTCATCGCCGCATTGACGTTGTAGGGGCCGAGGTAAGGCACACCGAGGGTGACGATGTCCGTCTGGCCCTCCACCGTCACGTTGATCTGCTTGCGCACCGCCTCCAACGTCTTGTCGTGCACGGCGTCGACCTGGCCGGCGTGAACCGCGGTCAACCCGTACGGAGCGCGCATCGCATGGAACACGTTGCGCTTGAACGCGGGCGGCGCGATGTCGGTCATCTGCTTGGTGGCGAGGAACATCGCCTGGTCCTGCGCCGTCCAGTCGGTCTCGCGCTTCTGCATGAAGCTCGCGATGGCGGGGAACGCGTGGTTGTTCACGGTCGTCTCGATGTGGAACACGCGCACCGTGTCTTCGATGAGCTGTCCCTGCCGGATGCACGAGTGGTGCAGCGCCGAGTCAGGAGGATTCATGTAGGAGCGAGAGGCAAGCAGCGTCTTGGCGTTGTGGTGCGCGCGGATGCTGCGGAACGACGCCAGGCCGGTGGACATCGACTTGTGCCCGCCGTCCATCGGCACGAGGGTCAGGTTGATGTAGATCACGAGGTCGGACTCGGCCGCGCGCCGGTTCAGCGTGACCTCCTCGCCCTGCGCGGTCTTGCCGACGTACACGTTGTTCTCGGGGTCCTCGCCGTCGTGCTGGTAGAGGCGGTCGGGGTGAAACGTGCTGAAGATCCGCTCGCCGACGATGTGCCGCAGCTCGTCCTCGGTCATTCGCCGGTGAAGACCCAGCGCGGCGATGATGTGCAGGTCGTCGATCCCCGCCTCCGCGGCCATGTCGATGACCTCTTCCATCACCAGCTGTCGGACGTCCGGAGCGGCCATCGGCGGCAACGGCAGGGAGAGGTCGTCGAACGCGATCGTCAGCTTCATGCCCCGCCGCAGCAGCGATTTCAGCGGGTCATCGTCGAGAGGCTTGGCCAGCGCGCGCTTGATCGCCCGCTCGGGGTGCGCGATCGGTTCGAGCGGGTCGGGCGGGTAGACGATGCGCGCGCCGAGCGGCAGCCGCTCGAGCCGGATGCCCTCGCCGAAGTGGAAGAGCACCGGCGGCGTGTTGCGATCGACTTCTATGACTGCTCCGGGGCGAGGCATCTAGCTCCTCAATCCTCGCAGGTCGAACGCGACCTTCACGGCGCCTAAGCGCCCCGCGCTCATCGCGTAGGCGATGGCGTCGCGGTAGTCCCCCAGGCCGAAGAGCGGCCCCACCAGCGAGCCGAGCTCGAGCTCGGGCGCGGCCTCGAGCGCGAGCGCGAAGGTCTTCCGGCCCTTGCGCGCCGGCTCGGAGCCGTACGCGTACGCGCCCATCACTTTGAGCTCGCGCTGCCAGATCGGCGCCCAGTCGACCTTCTCCTCGCCAGGCATGCCGACCGCGACCACAGTGCCTCCCTCGCGCGTGAACCGCACCGCGTCGTTCAGGCTTTCCGCGCGTCCGACGCACTCGAAGGTGACGTCGGCTCCGCCGAGCAAGAGCGAGCGGTTCATCCCGTCCAGCCTGCGCGCGGCGGTCGCGAAGCGCACGCGCTGGAACACCTCCGAAGGCGCCACCACCTGGTCCGCGCCCAGCTTGCGCGCGAGGTCGCGCTGCGTCGGGTGCTTGGCGACGGCGATGAGGCGCCGAGGCGGCGTGAACAGCCGCACCGCCGCGACCGTCAGCAACCCGATCGTGCCCGCGCCCGACACCACCACGACGTCGTCCTTGGTCGCGCCGCCGCGTAGGGCGGCGTGGATGCAGCAAGCGAGCGGTTCGACCAGGACGGCCGCCTCGTCGCTCAGGCCGTCAGGCACGGCGTGGATCTGCGATGGGTGCGCGACGAGCACCTCCCCCCAACCGCCGCCGGTGTCCGCGCAGTACCCGGTCTGCAGACCGACCTCGATCGGGCCCTCGGTCACGTTGTAGCAGAGGCCGGGCCTGCCCTCCGCGCACCGCGGGCACGGCGGGTCGATGCCCCGCACGGCGCAGCCGAGCGCCGGCTCGAGCACGACGCGCTGGCCATCGTCCAGAACCCCGACCACCTCGTGCCCGGGGACGAACGGATACGAGGTCAGCGGGTCGAGATACAGGGAGACATGGCCGCCGATAGCGGCCAGGTCAGACCCGCAGATGCCACTGAGCGACGGCATCACGCGCAGCCAATCGCCGGCGGGCAGCGGCGGCTCCGGCACGTCGCCCAGCTTGAGCATCGACAGGGAGCTGGTCGCCACCTCGGCGCGGCCGCCGGCCGCCTTGACCACGGCGAACGACGGGATCGAGCGCACGTACTGCAGCGCTAGCGTCGGACCAGGTACTCCGGCGAGCGCGGGTCGGGCATGGGCAGCCGCCAGTTCCCCGGCGCCATCCGCCAGCGCTCGACTCGCCACCCCCGCTGTCCCGCGACCTGCGAAAGTCGCGCGTCAGGATTCACCGCGACCGGCGTGCCCACGAGCTCGAGCATCGGCAGGTCGGAGAGCGAGTCCGCGTAGGCGAAGCTCTCCGCCAGCGCGATCCCGTTGCGCCCCGCGTACTCCTCGAGCAGCGCGCCGCGCGCCTCGCCCGCCGGCGGCGGCGACTGCAGATCTCCGGTCAGACGGCCGTCCTTGACCAGCAGGTGCGCGCAGTCGACCTCCACGTCGAGCAGCTCGGCCAGCGGTTCCACGACCACGTCCAGC
>VBJE01000218.1:11388-15527 GCA_005879675.1 Chloroflexota bacterium | reverse complement strand
GTATAGGGTCGGTGGAACGTTCCAACGTATTCCAGCGGAGTGTATATGGCCGGCCGCTTGAGGGTAGGGATCATCGGGTGCGGCCTGATCGCCCAGGTCATGCACCTCCACTATCTGCGGGAGCTCGCCGACCGCTTCGAGATCGCCGCGGTGTGCGATGTGTCGGAGGAGGCCCGGGCCTCCTGCGCCCGCGAGTACGGCGTCCCGGAGCAGTACGCCTCCTGGCAGGACCTGCTGAAGCAGCCCCTTGACGCCGTCTTCGTCCTCACCTCGGGCAGCCACGCCCCGATCGCTGTCGCCGCCGCCGCGGCGGGCCTGCACGTCCTGGTCGAGAAACCGATGTGTTTTTCGGTGGCGGAGGGCCACGAGATGGTCAGCGCCGCCAGCAAGGCCGGCACGGTCCTGATGGTCGGTTACAACAAGCGTTACGACCCGGCGTACGCCCGCCTCCTCGAGGAAAAGCGCACGCTGCGCGACCTTCGGCTGCTCCGCATCACCACGCTGGAGTCACCGATCGCGCCCTACGTCCAGCACTACAACCTGCGCCGCGGCGGACCGCTGCCCAAATCGCTTGCGCAGACAATGACCGAAGACGACGACGCTCGCGTCGACGTCGCGATCCCCGACGCGGACCCGCTTTCCCGTTGGGCCTATCGCAATGTCTTGCTCGACAGCCTGGTCCACGAGCTCAACGCCATGCGGGGCATGATGGGAGAACCGGACAGCCTCGAGTTCGCCGACCTTCGCGAGACCGGGCTCACAGCCATCTTCAACTACGGCGCCGCCCAATGCGTGCTGGCCTGGGTCGACCTTCCTGTCATCGCGCGCTACCAGATGGAGTTTGCCTTTTACTCGCCGGAGCGACGGGTGACGCTTTCGTTTCCCTCCCCGTTCCTGCGCAGCATGCCGACGACGTTGATCATCGAGGACGGCGAGGCGAATTCCCCATATTCCTCGCGCACCGAGCAGGTGACGTCGTATCGCGAGAGCTTCAAGGAAGAGCTGGCGCACTTTCATGACTGCGTCACGGGCGGCCGCACGCCGGTGACCTCCGGTCTCGACTCGCTGCACGACATCGCGCTTTGCGAGGCGCTGGTCGCGGTGCACCGCAGCCGGACAAGGCTGGACCGTCCTTCGGAACCCGCCATGGCCGCGGCGCGCAACCAACCGTCATGACCGCCGCCGAACGAATCGTCATCGCCAACGCGCCGGTCAGCTACGGGGCCTTCGAGCTGACTGTCGGGATCATGCCGGGCGTCCCGGACGGCGAAACCGTGCTCGACGAGGTGGCCGGCGCCGGGTACGCGGGCATCGATCTCGGGCCCATCGGGTACCTGGGCCGGGGCCAGGACCTCGCGTCAGCCCTTCGGCGCCGCGGCCTTGCCCTGTCAGGTGGATTCTTCGAGCTGCCCTTCAGCCAGACAGACAGGATGCCGGCTGCACTCCGCGAGCTTGGTTCGCTTCTCGACGTCTTTGCCGCCGCGGAAGCGAAGAACGGCTTCAAGCCGAAGCCGACCCTGGCCGACGTCGGGAGCGATCTGCGCCGGTCGCGGCCCGGCCAGGCCGCCACCGACCGGTCGCTGGGTTTCGACGAGCCCGCCTGGAAACGTTTCGCCAAAGGCGTCGAGATGGCTGTCTTGCTGTGCCGCGAACGGGGTTATGAGCCGACGTTCCACCATGAGACCGGCAGCGGGATCGAGGCCCCCTGGGAGATCGAGAAGGTTCTCGACCTGACGTCGATCGGCCTTTGCCTCGACACCGGGCACCTGCTGCTCGGCGGCGGTGATCCGCTGCGCGCGCTGCGCGACTGGCGGTCTCGCATCAACCACCTTCACCTCAAGGACGCGCGACGATCGGTGGTCGAAGGCATCGTCCGCGAGGCGGCTCCCGCGGCCGAGGTCTGGCGCAGGCGCGCGTTCTGCCGGCTGGGCGAAGGAGACCTGGACGTCGAGGCCGTTCTCCAGGAGGTCCGCGAGTTCTACTCGGGCTGGATCGTGGTCGAGCAGGACGTGCTGCCCGAGGCTGACGGCACGGCGGCGGCCGACCAACGCGCCAACCGCGCCTACCTGGCCGCACGAGGGTTCTGAGCTCCTGGCGCCGCTGAGGCTCGGCCTGGCCGGCGCGGGCCGCATGGGCCGCAACCATCTGCGCGCGCTCGCGACCTCCAGCGAGGTGAAGGTGGCGGCGATCGCCGAGCCGCTCCAGAGCGCTCGCCAATCGCTTCCTTCCGCCGACGTCGCCGTCTACGGCGACCTCGACCGCATGCTGGACACGGCCGGGATCGACGCCGTCCTCGTATGCGTCCCGAGCGATCTCCACCTCACCACGGTCAAGGCGCTCATCGACGCGGGAATGCCGACATTGTGCGAGAAGCCTGTCGGCGTCACGGCGGCCGAAGCCAGGGAGGCGGCCGGGCTCGTGGCCGCCGCGGGCCTGCCGTTTCAGGTCGGCTTCTGGCGCCGCTTCGTGCCGATGCTGAAAGACCTGCGCGACCGCCTTGCGGCGGGAAAGCTCGGCGACATCTACGCCGTGGCGAACTTCCAGTGGGACCGTGAGCCGCCGAGCGCGACCTTCCGCGCCCACAGCGGCGGCATCTTCGTCGACATGGGAGTGCACGAGTTCGACCAGACGCGCTGGCTCGTCCAGCAGGAGATCGGTCCGATCACCTCGCTCGGGTCCGGCGTCGCGGCCGAGCCATGGCCCGGGGATCCGGAGAGCGCGCACGCGATGGCCGCGCTCTCGGGCGGAACGACGGCGCTGGTCTCGCTCGGGCGGCGCCATCCACTGGGTGACATGTGCAAGGTCGAGGTGTTCGGCACCAGGGGCGCCGAGGAGTGCAGGTTCCTGTGGCCGCCGACCGCGGACGATACGTTCTTCGGCGCCTTGCGCCTGCAGGCGGAGAGCTTTGCGCGGTACGTCCGCGGAGCGCCGCTGGAGGGCGCAGGCGCCGGGGACGCGGCGTTGGCGCTCGACGCTGCGGAGCGCGCCGCGGCTCAGATGGGCAAGCCGGGTTGAGCGGCGCCGAGGTCGGGATCGGCATCGTCGGGTACGGGATGATGGGCAAGGCCCACGCCTACGGCTACACCGTCGCCCCGGTGATGCGCAAGCTGCCCTGCCGGCCGCGCCTGCGCGTGATCAGCGGCCGCGACAGGACCAGGGTGGCCGCCGCCGCCGCCGCGTACGGAGTCGAGAGCTGGGTGGACGATTGGCGCGAGCTGATCCGGAGGCCGGAGGTCGACATCGTCGACATCTGCACGCCGCCGGGCACTCACGCCGAGATCGCCGCCGAGGCGGCCGCGGCCGGAAAGGCGGTCATCTGCGAGAAGCCGCTCGCCGTGACCTATGCGCAGGCGGTCGCGGCTGTGGACGCGGTGCAGAGAGCGCACGTCCTCAACGCGGTCGGGTTCAACTACCGCCGGCTGCCCGCGGTCTCGCTGATGAAGCGCATGATCGACGAGGGCGCTGTCGGGCAGGTCAGGCTGGTGCGGGCAAGCTGGCTCACCGACGAGTTCGTCGATCCGGCGATCCCGTTCGATTGGCGCTTCGACCGAGCGATGGGCGGGACCACCATCTCCGACCTCGGCAGCCATCTCGTCGACATGGCGACCTGGATGGCGGGACCGATCAGCGAGGTGAGCGGCCAGTCGGAAACGTTCAACCCAGAGCGCTCGGGAAGGGCGGTCACGGTGGACGAGGCCTCGTCGGCGCTCGTGCGCTTCGCGTCCGGCGGGCGGGGTGTCTTCGAGATGGCCCGCACCGCGGTCCGGCGGCCGTGCGACCTGACAGTCGAGGTCAATGGAGACCGGGGCACCCTCTGCTTTGAATATGCGCGGCTGAACGAGCTGCTCTACGGGGACGGAGATGATCGCGCCAACCTCTACGGCATGCGGCGAATCCGTGCCGAGCATCCAACCCACCCCTACGCGCGTGACTGGTGGCCGGTCGGCCAGGGCGTCGGCTACGGAGCCAGCTTTGTCAACCATCTCGGCGACCTGATCGAGGCCTGGCCGCACGGACCCTGGGAGCCGGACTTCGCCCAGGGCGCCGCCGTGCAGGCTGTCTGTGAGGCGATCGAGCGTTCGGCTACGGAGCGGCGGTGGGTCGAAGTGGCCGAGGTCATGGATGACCGACTGCCCCCG
>VBJE01000218.1:0-11362 GCA_005879675.1 Chloroflexota bacterium | reverse complement strand
ATGGAACCAATCTCCCGACGTGAGTTTGTGAAGCGCACGGCGCTGGCGGGAGCCATGCTCACGTCGATCCCGGCGATCCTGGAAGCGTGTTCGAGTGGCCCCACGTCTGGAAACAACAAGCCGTCCAAGCTGACGATTGCCGCCGTCCAAGGGGCGGAGGACGGCCCACTGAAGAAGGTGGCGCCGATGTACCAATCGCAGACGGGGATCACGATGGAGGTCGTCGAGTTTCCCTACGACCAGCTGTTCGAGAAGCTGGTCACGACCTTCCAGGCCAACGGCTCGTCCTACGACCTCTGCATGATGGACGACCCGTGGATGCCCAAGTTCGGCACCATGGGAGCGCTCCAGCCGCTCGATTCCAACTTCGGCTTCACGCGCGACTCCGATATCCCGAGCATCGTCTACGACGTGGGCACGTGGCCGCCCCCGCACGGGCCGGTGCCACCATCCGAGCAAAGCAAGTCGCAGCACCTGTACGGCATCACCATCGTCGGCAACGTCGAGATGTTCATGTACCGCAAGGACCTCGCCACCACCGCACCTACAAGCTGGGACGACGTGCTGGCCAACGCCCAGAAGTTCAACAAGCCGAATTTCTACGGTTACGTCATCCGGGGCAAGGCGACCAACCCGGCGAGCAGCGACTCGCTGCCGATCCTGTGGTCCTTCGGCGGCGACATCTTCGACACCAGCTGGAAGGTCAAGCTCGACTCCACGGAGTCGATCGACGCCATCACCTTCCTGACCCAATCGCTGAAGAAATACGCCGAGCCGGGCGCGGCCAACATCGACGCGGCCGACCGCGACAGGTTGATTGCGATCGGGCAGGCGTTCCAGTCGACCACCTGGCCGGCGGAAGTGACCGGGGTGGTCGAGGCACAGGGCGTGTCCCAGGTCGTCGGCAAGATGGCTTACATCCCGATCCCCAAGGGACCGGGCGGAAAGGGCCTCGGCATGATGGGCAACTGGCTGCTCGGGATCCCGAAAGGCTCCAAGAACGGATCGGCCGCGGCCGACTTCATCAAGTGGCTGATCAAGTCGGACAACATGAAGACCTACGTCCAGAACGGCGGCATTCCGACCCGGACGAGCCTCCTCAACGACCCTGCTCTCGGACAGAGCAATCCATACTTCCCGGCCCTGGCCCAGTCACTCGCCGCGCAGCCCAACTGGCGACCGCGAACCGACCAGTGGAACGCGGTCGAGACCATCTATGGAACGGCGGTGAACCAGGCTGTGGCCGGACTCAAGACGCCTAAGGATGCGTTGACGGCGGCCGCGACCCAGATCCGCACGGCGATGAAGCAGGCTGGTTACCCCTCTTAGATTGACGATGTGATTCGTGCGTGGCGGAGGCTCAGCCGGGACGAGCGTCTCGCGTACCTGATCCTCCTGCCGGCCCTTGGTGCCGTGTTCGTGGTCGTGACGATCCCCTTCGTGCTCGTCATCATCCAGTCGCTGAGCACCGAGGACGGAACTTTCGTCGGTTCCGTCAATTACTCGCGGGCGCTCGGCAACCCTCTGCTCTATGAGGCGATCCGCGCCACCGGCGTGTACACGCTGATCGTCCTCCCCATCGAGATCCTCCTCGGCCTGGGTTTCGCGTTGCTCGTGCATCGCACCGTGCGCCGGCCGGGGTTGCGAGCGTCGATCTACGTGCTGGCGATCCTGCCCCTGGTGGTGCCGCCGGTGGCGATCGGCGTGGTCGCGCGCCTGATCTATGCCCCCGGTTATGGAGTGCTGAACGTGATCCTCGATCGAATCGGGATCGCCCATCAGGAGATCAACTGGCTCGGCGATCCTACCCTCGCGATGCTGGCCGTGGCCAGCGTGGACGTCTGGCAGTGGACGCCATTCGTCTACCTGGTGCTCTTCTCGGGCCTGCAAACGGTGCCGCGCGAGTCGGTCGAGGCGGCGCAGATCGACGGCGCCTCAGGATGGGCGCAGTTCCGCTACATCGACCTCCACTACCTGCGTCCGCTTTTCGTCCTGATCATCTTCTTCAGGCTCGCGGACGTGCTGCGCGTGTTCGACCACGTGTTCATCCTCACCGGGGGCGGCCCGGGCACCGCCACTCAGCTGCTGAGCCTTTACATGTACCGCGTCGAGTTCAAGTTTTTCGACACGGGCCAGGCGGCGGCTCTTGCGGTGGTGGTCCTGGTGTCGTTCAGCCTGCTGTACACGCTCATCGCCCGGGTTCTGCCACTGGAGCGGGCATGAGGCGCCCTCTGACCGCGGTCGTCCTTCGGCCCGCGCTCGCCACGTTGGCCCTTGGGTCGGCAGGCGTTCTGTACGGCTTTCCGCTTTACTGGTTGTTCGTCACCTCCCTGAAGAGCAAGGCAGAGCTCTTCGCCACCACGGTGCACCTGGTACCGCACAACCCGACGTTCGCCGCCTATTCCAGCGTGCTGTTCGAGCGCGGGTTCTGGGTGCTCCTCAAGAACAGCGTGATCGTCTGCTTCTCGACAGTGGTCGTGACTCTTGTCGTGGGCATGCTGATCACCTATCCGATCACCCGCCTGCCGGTTCCGGCTCGGTTGCGCGTGGGCATTCTCAACTGGGCGCTCTCGCTCCGCTTCCTCCCGCCGATCGCCGTCGTCATTCCGTACTTCGCCATCGTCCGGACGGTGCAGATCTACGACCAGCCCATCGCGCTGATAGGGATCTACTCGCTCTTCAACCTGCCATTCGCCATCTGGATGCTGAAGGGGTTCCTGACGGAGATTCCGCTGGAGCTCGAGGATGCCGCCCTCGTCGATGGGGCCACGCGATGGGTTGCTTTCTGGCGCGTGCTGCTGCCGCTGGCGGCCCCTGGCGTGATGGCCGCCGGCATCATCATCTTCACTTTCGCCTGGAGCGAGTTTCTATTCGCGTTGATCCTGACCGCCACGCCCAACGCGCAAACCTTCCCGGTCGGAGTTCAGGGCCTCGTGACGCAGTTCGAGATCATCTGGAACGATATGGCCGCCTCGGGCGTGATCGCCATGGCCCTGCCGCTCATCCTCATGGTGATCGGCCGCAAATACATCGTCGCGGGCCTGACCTTCGGCGTGATCCGCGAGAAGTGATGGCCATCGCGTCAGGCGAGCAACTCCTCTACGAACCTGATTCACCCAACTGACGCGCGATGACGGTGCGGAGGATATCGTTGGTGCCCTCGCCGATCGCCATCAGCGGCGCGTCGCGGTAGAACCGCTCGACCTCGTACTCGGTCGAGTAGCCGTAGCCGCCGTGGATCCGCATCGCTTCGAGCGACGCCTTGATGCAGACCTCGGAGGCGTACAGCTTGGCCATCCCGGTCTCGAGGTCGGCGCGGCGGCCCGAATCCAGGGCCGCGGCGGCCCACCGGGTCAAGAGGCGCGCGGCCTGGATCTCGGTGGCCATGTCCGCGAGCTTCAGCTGGACTGCCTGGAACTCCGCGATCGGCCTGCCGAAGGCGTGTCGTTCGCGCGCGTAGGCCAGGGCCCGGTCGAGGCTCGCCTGGGCGACCCCCACCGCCCTGCCGGCGATGTTGACGCGCCCAAACTCGAGCACCGCCAGCGCCTGCTGCAGCCCGCGCCCCTCCACGCCACCCAGCAGATTCGGGACCGGCACGCGGCAGTCGCTCAGAAAGACCTCGGAAGACTCGGGGCCCTTGTATCCGAGCTTGTCCAGATCCTTGCCGACGGTGAATCCCGGCGTCCCCTGTTCGATCATCAGCACGCTCATGCCGCGATGCCGAGGCTGAGCTGCGGGATCGGTCTTGACCAGCACCGGAAGCGGGTCGGCGTGGCGGGCGTTGGTGATCCAGGTCTTGGCGCCGTTGACGACGTAGTGGTCGCCATCGCGGCGCGCCGTCGTGGTGATGCCCTGCAGGTCGCTGCCCGCCTGCGGCTCTGTCAGCGCAATCCCAGAACGCCGGTCGCCGGTGGCGAGATCGGGCAGCCAGCGCCGACGTTGCTCCGGCGTGCCGTACCGCGCGAGCATCAACGTGGCCAGCGAATGCGTCCCCAGGATGCCGGCCACGCCCATCCACGCCCTGGCGATCTCTTCGAAGACCAGCGAGTAGGAGACGGCGTCGATGGCGATGCCCCCGTATTCCTGCGGCACGAGCATCCCAAACAGGCCCATCGCCTTCATCTGATCGACGATCTCTTGCGGGTAGCGGCCGGAGAGCTCCCACTCACGCGCCACGGGTTGGATGCTCTTGCGAGCAAAATCGCGGACCAGGTCGCGCAAGGCGGCCTGCTGCTCTGAAAGCTCGAAATCCATCAGCGAGCGTCCATGCTCAGGGTTTTCAGCGTATTCGATCAATCCGTGCTGCTGTCTGCAGGACAACTCAGTTCGCGAGCGTGCGCCAATCGTGCAGGCGACCCTGCAGGTGGGGGTGGTTGAGCGCGAGCATCGCCGATCGCTGTGTAACGTATCGATCAGCAGGTGATGAAGCTCTACGACGAACTCGCCGAATGGTGGCCGATCATGGCGGGTCCGGCCGAGTTTCGGGAAGAAGCTGCCTTCTTTGAGCGCTTGTTGCGCAAGTCATCCAGTCGTCCGCCTCGCACCGTGCTCGACCTTGGGTCTGGCAGCGGAAACAACGCCTTCCATCTCAAAGCTCGCTTCGCGATGACTCTCGTCGACATGTCCCCTCAGATGCTGGCGGTCAATCGAGCGGTGAATCCCGAGTGCGAGCACCTTCAAGGCGACATACGAACGCTACGGTTGGGCAGGACCTTCGATGCGGTCTTCGTTCACGACGCGGTGTGCCACATGCGCACCGAATCGGATTTGCGAGCGGTCATGGAGACGGCGTTCGTTCACTGTCGGCCTGGAGGCGTTGCTCTGTTCGTTCCCGATGAGCTGCGCGAGACCTTTGTTCCGAGCACAGACCACGGCGGCAGCGATTCAGAGGACCGCAGCTTGCGTTACGTGCAATGGACCACAGATCCTGACCCGAGCGACACGACGATCCTGGTCGACTTCGGAATCCTGCTCCGTGACAGGCAAGGGGCCGTGCGGGTGGTGCACGAACGCCAAACCCATGGACTTTTCGCTCGCGCGGTGTGGCTGCGGCTGCTGCGGAAGGTCGGATTCACCGCGTCGGTGGTGAGCCACAAGCGCATCAGGGACCTGTTCCTATGCCGGCGCCGCTGAGCCCTTCGCGACTACACGCGTTTGACGTACTGCTTCGAGATCGACGCCACCAGCGAATAGGTCGTGTCCACCATGTTGCCGACGTAGAGCTCTCCAGCCTGGGTCATCAACTGGTAGGCGTCCAGGCGGGACCAGCCGTAGTCCGCCTCCAGCCACGCCCCCAGCTCGGCGTAAGCGATGCGCGCGGCGTCTTCCATCGGGCGAGCGCTGCCGACGGTCATGATCCGATCCGGCGACTCGATCCGCGGCCATGATATCGGCCGGCTCCTGATCACCTCGAAGACAAAGGTCGCCTTCGACGTGATCTCCAGCGCGACTCCGCAGAGCTCCCCCTGACCCTGACGGGCATGAGTGTCGCCGGTATAGAAGAGCGCACCCTGGTTCCAGACCGGCAGATAGACGATGTTGCCGGGACAAACATCCGGGACATCCATGTTGCCTCCGAACGGCCCGGGGGCGAGCGTGCTTATCGCCTCGAGGTCCGGGGCGACTGCCAGCGTCCCCATGAAAGGCTTCCAGGGCAGCGACATTCGGAGCTCATCACAGCGCAGATCGTTTCCCTCGAGCTTCCAGATCCAGACTTTCTCCTCAAGCGAGGGCTGAAGCGTGCGAGTGAGCGCCGTCGAGGTGAGCCCGCCAAAGTACGGGATCAGGCAGCTGACGGCAAAGTCCCTGGTGGCGGTGATGTCTTCGATGTGGACAGCGAGAGTATCGCCGGGCTCGGCGCCCTCGATGTAGATGGGTCCGGTTTGTGGATTCAAGAATTTGGCGCCGGCGAGCGACCTGCTGGGGATGTCCTCCCGGGACCGGATTCGACTTTCAAAAGCGTCGTCGCAGTGAACCACCACCTGGCGGCCGGGACTCACCCGTGCGATCGGTTCTCGATAGGGGCTGAACACGTAGCTGTACGAACTCGGCACCACCTCAACAGGGGATCTCGTCGTCATCCTGATCACCTCATTTCGTTGCAACGCTGATCTGCGAAAGCATCTCGCAATCAGCGGCTCGCCGGCGACCAGGTCGATTCCCGAAGATGGCGCGCTGCCAAGATACGCAAGCGACGTGACATGAGCAGGGACACGAAGATCCGGGTCGGGATCATCGGAGCGGGCAACATCGCCGGCCATCACATCCCCGGCTATCTGCAGGCGGCCGATCATGCTCACGTCACGGCCATCGCGGACGTGGACGGCGAGCGCGCGCGCCAGCGCGCGGAGCGCCTGGGCGACGTCCAGGTCTTCCTCGACTATCGGGAGATGGTCACGTCGCCGCTGATCGACGCGGTGGACATCTGCCTGCCGCACCACCTGCACAAAGACGCGATCGTGGCGGCGGCCGCCGCGGGAAAGCACATCCTGTGCGAGAAGCCCCTCTGCCTCACCCTGGAGGAGGCCGACGTGGTAGCCCGGGCCGTAGCGGCTGCGGGCGTGACGCTGATGTGCGCTCACAACCAGCTCTTCCTGCCCACCGTGGCGACGGCCCGCGACATGATTCGTCGGGGCGAGCTGGGCAAGGTCTACGCCGCTCGGACCACTGACGTTTTTGCGCTCGACGTCACGGCGGAGACGCTTGGATGGCGGGCGACCAGGGCGACGAGCGGCGGTGGCGAGCTCATCGACACCGGGTATCACCCGAACTACCTGCTCCTGCATCTCGTCGACAGCGTCCCGGTCAGGGTGACCGCGCTGCTCACCCGGCATCGCCTTGCGTTCATGGAGGGCGAGGACACGGCCCACGTGCTGGTCGAGTTTGCGGACGGCACGGTCGGGTCGATCGTCACCGGTTGGGCGTATGAGCCGGCCGGCTGCACCGAACGGTTCTCCGCCGCCGGCGAGGACGGCAGCCTGTGGAGCGACGGCCGCAGGTTGCACTTCAAGCCGCGCCGCGGCGAAGAGGTTGTCGTCCAGGACGTCGGTGCGGTCGCACCGGACACGTATGCCCTCGAGGTTGTCGATTTCATCGCCTGCTTGCGCGAGCGACGGCGACCTCTGAACACCGAGGTCGAGGGCGTGAACGTGCTGAAGTTGATCCTGGCCGCGTATGCATCCGCCGAACGTGGAGAGGTCGTGGAGCTGACGAATCTCTAGACGCCTCTGGCTGCCGGCGGCGTTCCTGGTCGTCGGCATCGCCCTGGTGCTCGACGCCCTGAATCGATACGAGCCGATCGGCATCGACTTCCACACATACCTGGCGGCCGCCGTCGTGGGGTTGCACCAGGGATGGGCGCTCATCTATGACCAGGCCGCGGTCGCGGCGGCCCAGAAGCAGCTGGTTCCCGGGCAGATCGCGCAGCCATTCCTCAGCCCGCCCACAGACGCGTGGCTGACGGCGCCGCTGACCCCGCTTCCGTACTGGCTCGCCTACTGGACATGGGCGGCCGTCGACCTGGTGGCGCTCTTCGGGGCACTGCTATGGGCATCACGCAACTCGGGGCTCGAGCGTTGGCTCTACGCGGCCGCGGCGCTCGGGCCATGGTGGGTGGTGCACGCCCTGAACCTCGGCCAGGTCGCACCCCTCGTCGCTGCCGGCGCCGTCCTGGCGACGCGATTTGCGCGCCAGCGAAACGACGTCGCAGCCGGGTTGGCGCTCTCGCTTCTCTACCTGAAGCCCAACACCGCCCTGCTCCTGCCCTTCGCGCTTCTCGTCGCGGGGCGCTATCGCGCGTTCGCCTCCTGGGTCGGAATCGGCGCGGTCCTGGGCGTGGCGGCGCTGGCGTCCATGGGGCCCGATGGGATCGCCGCCTACGCCGCTCAGCTTCGCGGCACGCTGCCGGAAGGGGCCAGCAACCTCACGGTCGAGGGGGCGTTCGGCGTCACGGGGATCGCCGCCAGCGCGCTCAGGGTTGGCATCGCGGCGGCCGCGCTGGTGACCGCGCACAGGCTGCGCCATTCGCCAGGGCTCGTGATCGCCGCCGGAGCCATCGGCTCGCTCCTGGTGGTCCCCTACCTCCACGGCTCGGACCTGTGTCTGTTCAGCACCGCCGCCTGGATTGTTTGGGAAGAGAGGCCGGCCTGGGCGTGGCGAGCGCCGATCGCGGCGGGCTGGGTGATCGCCGTCCCGTACGTCAACAGCACGAGCTTTGCGATCCGCCTGAACCGCTGGACGCTGGTCGAGATCGGACTGATGGTGGCGCTGGCCATCGCCGCCTGGTGGCCGGCGCGGCGGCTGGCTACGGCACCAGCTTCAGCGTCAGGACCTTGAAAGGCCTGACCTCGACCTCGAGCTCTCCGTTGTCCATCGCCACCTGCTCGCGCTCTCGCTCGAGGAGGTCGCAAACATAGGCCCGAGACGCCGGCAGCGACGTCCGCACGCGCGCTCGACAGCTGCCTCCCCACGCCTCGTACAGGCGCACGATCACGGCGTCAGAGTCTTCGGCGCGTTTGATCGCCTCGATCACAACCTGCTGCCGATCGACCTCGAAGAGCGACCGCTGCTGACCTGGTGCCAGCCCGGCACGCACCACGCGCAGCGGATGATTCAGGTCCTCCGCGGCGGCGATCACGCCTGCTTCGCGGAAGTCTCCTGGATGAGGCATGAGCGCGTACTGGAAGCGGTGCTTGCCCCGATCCGCGTTGGGATCCGGGTGGGTGGGCGCGCGGAGCAGTGACAGTCGCATCACCGAGCCGAGGATGTCGTAGCCGTACTTGCAGTCGTTGAGCAGCGCGACCCCGTAGCCCGCTTCGCCGAGATCAGCCCAGCGATGAGCGCACACCTCAAACCGGGCCTGGTCCCAACTCGTGTTGGTGTGCGTGCTGCGCTCGACGTGGCCGAACTGGATCTCATACGTCGCCCTCGGCGAAAGGACGGCGACGGGAAACGCCACCTTGAGAAATTTGTGCGCTTCCCGCCAGTCGACCTCATCCGCTGCTCGAGCTTCGACGCGCCGAACTCGCGGACGAACCTGACCGCCGCGCGCAGGGGACCATCGGCCTCGATCTTGGCTGTCGCGAGCGCTGTGACATCCACCGCGTGAAGGCGATAGTCCGCATCGACATCCCAGGCGTCCCAGTTCTTGGGGTTGTCTTCATGCAGCTGGAGAAGGTTGCCGCGCGCGCCGGACGTGAGAACCTCTCTTCCCGCCTCCTTGTCCCATATCGACGTGAGGAGGCCCTCCTCGTCCCATGTCACGCGGAGCAGACCGTTCTGCATGACCCGGCCGGAGATCGACACCGGTTCGACCTGGGATTCGGCCTGCTCGTCCACCGACCGCCATCCGCACGAGGGCGCTTCGATCCATCGGGGCTGCCCGTCGACCTCAACCACCTCGCGACGCGCATGCGAGTTCGGGTTGAAGACCACCAGGTTGTCACCGACACCGGCGACGGCGGACTGGGCGGAGGTGATGACGCCTCCGGCCGTCTCGACCACCGCCTCGAGCTCACGCTCGGCGTCCTCGTACACCCAGTCGATGCTCGAGCCGGGCAGGATGTCGTGGAACTGGTTGATGAGGAGGCGCTTCCAGGCCGTCTCCAGGATGCCTGCCGGGTAATCAGCTCCCACCGCCACCGACCAAATCTCCGCCTCGCGCAACGCCTGTTCGGCGCGGCGGTTCAGCTTCTTGGTGCGCGCCTGCGATGTGTAGGTGCCTCGGTGCAGCTCGAAGTACAGCTCTCCGACCCACGTCGTCAGGTTGCGGGCTTCTCGCCTGGCGCCGGCGAAGAATTCCGACGCTCGGCCGAGCTCGACGCGCGGCGCGCCCTCGATGCTGCCCAGCCGGCGCGCCGACTCGATCATGTCCGGCTCCGGTCCACCGCCCCCATCGCCCCATCCGTAGAGGTACAGGGAATGCGAAGAGCGGTCCTGGTCCTTGTAGTCGGCCGCACTCTTCACGATCTCTCCCGCGCTGAAATCGCCGTTGTAGGTGTCCGCGGGCGGGAAGTGAGTGAAGACCGACGTGCCGTCGATTCCCTCCCACATGAACGTGTGGTGTGCCGGCTTGTTGGTGTCGTTCCAGGAGAGCTTCTGGGTCAAGAAGTATTCGCCGCCTGACTCCGCGATGAGCTGCGGCAACGAGGCCGGATAGCCGAACACGTCCGGCAGCCACAGCTCTCGCGTGTCGACCCCGAACTCCTTCATGAAGAAGCGCTTGCCCTGCAAGAACTGGCGGACCAGCGCCTCGCCCGACGGCAGGTTGCAGTCCGCCTCGACCCACATCGAGCCGACCGGTTCCCACTGGCCGGCGGTCACCTTCTGGCGTATTCCCTCGAAGACGTCCGGGTACGACTCTTTCATCCACGCGTACTGGGCCGGCTGCGAGCACGCGAAGCGGTAGTCGGGGTATTCGTCCATGAGCGCGAGCGCGGTCGAGAACGTGCGCGCGCACTTCCGTCGGGTTTCGCGCAGCGGCCACAGCCACGCCGTGTCGATGTGGGCATGGCCGACGGCGGTGATCACGTGCGGCGAGGTGCTCGGACGCGCGAGGGCGGCCTCCAACTCGCCGGCATCGTCGCTCTTCGCAAAGCGATCCAGCGCCTTCAGGACCTCGGTGCGGCGGTCGCCATCGGGGAGTGCCCCGGCAAGGTCGTACAGAGCTTTGAAGTCGAGGGCCATCTTGCGCGCGGCCGGATCCTGGACCCGCAGCTCGGCCTGCCGGAAGACGAACGCCTTGGCGGCAGATTCGCGGAGCGCGATCATCGACGGGGCATCGGCCGGCCCCGAGACCACCGCGGTCGGGATCGCCGAAGCCTCCAGGTAGAAGTCGACGTCAGGTGAGGTGATCGGCAGCCAGCGATGGTTGGGGTCGACGCCCCGCCACGGGCGGCCGTCATGCCACGCGAGGGCTTCGCAGGTGAAGCCCGTGTGCCTTCCCTCGAAGCCGATGTCGAATACCGCGACCACGTTCTGGTCCGACCATTCGGACGGGACGCGTCCCCGGATGTGAAACCAGGTCGTGCTCCAGGGCGGGCCCCAACTCTCGCCGACGTCGAATGGCGCGTATCGGCCGCGACTCGCTTCCGCAAAAGCGACAGGCTCGCCCCGGACCAGGAAAGCGGAAAGCTCCAGCGGTGCGCTCAAGCGTTGAGTCGCTGCCAGGAGCTGATCTCGCTTCGTCGCGAGGTCCGTGCCCAGCGCCGTCCCCATGCACACAGAACGTTAGCCTGTCCATTCGGTGAGACGCGCCTCGTGATCGCGGTTCAGCTCTACACCGTCAGGGCCCAGCTCCAGGATCCGTCGCGCCTCGGCGGCGTGCTTGCTCGCTTGCGCGAGATCGGTTATGGGGCGGTCGAGG
>VBJE01000348.1 GCA_005879675.1 Chloroflexota bacterium | reverse complement strand
CGCGACGCCCTCGGCGATCCAGTCGACGGCCTGCTGGTACGGGACCCTGAACACCTGGGAGCTCAGCTGGGCGCGGGTGTCGTAGGGCCTGAGGACCTGCACGCCCAGCGCCTCGCGCCGGATTCGCCAGTAGCGGTGCCACGTGCCGACGTTGTCGCGGAACGTGCGCACGACGTTGTGGAAGACGTCGACCGGGATGTGGCTCGGCTCGAGCGCCGCCTCCAACGATGACCTGTAACCCCGCGCCCGGGCGAAGAAGACGTCGCGTTTCACGCCGCCAGCGAGGCTTGCGGCCATCGCGTGGCGCATCGCCAGGTGCTGGTCGGCGTAGCTCTCGAACGCCGTCCGCCGCAGCTCGCGGTCGGGGTTGGTCAGCAACGCCGCGATCGTCCCCTGCGCGACCTCGTGCAGCTCGCCGTCGGCGCCGACCGCCGGCGCGAAGACGAGGTCGGTGTTGGCGAGCACGCTGTGGACCGAGAGGGCGGTGGCGAGCGGGTCCGAAACCTGCGTGAGCAGCTCCTCGACCTCAGCGCTTCGGATCCGCTTCTGGAGCTTCTCTAGACGGTCGAAGTAATGGCCGAGGTGCGACAGCCGCGGCGACTTCGCCACCCACTGGCGCAGCTTCGGCAGGCCGATGTCGAGCATCTCGGGCACGGCGAAGGCGGCCGCCGCCCCCAGCTGCGCCGCCACCGACCGCGCACGGTCGCTGCGAGCCGCCGCCTCCTGATCGCCGACGTCGACCGAGTACGACATGGAGGTGTAGACCACGACCTTGGCCATGAGCCGGTGGGCGCGCTCGCTGGCGTCGAACCAGTCCGCGAGGGTGTCCGGCCCCTCTTCCAGGTGGCCTTCGAACTCGGCCAGGTCAGGCAGGCTCGAGAGGATGGTCTCGACGGCCTGCTCCCAGCCCGATTCCTCGGGAAACACGCTCTCGGCGTCCCAGGTGAAGCGCTTGTCGACGTCCGCGCGCATGGGAAGCGAGTTGGCCACGGCCGATTAGTAGCATGGTCTCGATGCCGCGCGCCAACGCCAACGGGATCGAGATCGAATACGAGACCTTCGGCGACCCGTTGGCGGCGCCTCTGCTGCTGATCGCCGGGCTGGGAGCCCAGATGATCAGCTGGGACGAGGACTTCTGCGGCCTGCTCGCGAGCCGTGGCTTTCGCGTCATCCGCTTCGACAACCGCGACGCCGGACGCTCGACGTGGGTGGAGGCCGCGTACACGCTCGACGACATGGCCGCCGATGCTGCCGCGCTCCTCGAGTCCCTTGACATCCCGGCGGCGCACGTCGTCGGCGCGTCGATGGGCGGCTTCATCGCCCAGCTGGTGGCGCTGGATCACCCCGACCGCGTGCTGACGTTGACGTCGATCATGTCCGGCCCGAGCGGTGAGGAGCACGTCCAGCCGACCGAGCGAGGACGCGCGGTGCTCTTCGTGCCGGCGCCGGAGACCCGGGAGCAGCGGGTCGAGGTCGGCGTGTGGGCGAAGAAGGAACTGCTCGGCCCCGCGGATCCATTCGACGACACTTACGAGCGCGCCAGGATCGAGCGCGCGGTCGATCGGGCGTATCACCCCGCGGGCTTCGTGCGGCAGCTCCAGGCGATCGCGGCAGCGCCCGGACGTCTCGAGCGCCTCCGCTCGCTCCGCGCGCCCGCCCTGGTCATCCACGGAGACGCCGATATCCTCGTCCCGGTCGAGAACGGCCGCCACGTCGCGGCCGCGATCCCGGGAGCGCGCCTGGTGGAGATCGAGGGCATGGGCCACGACGTGCCGAAGCGCGTGTGGGCGCAGGTCGCCGACGAGATCGCGGCCATCGCCCGCCAGTCGGCCGCGACTTGCTGAGCGGCCTCAACCCCCTCGTCGCGTTCCTCGCCGGCCTCTGGTGCCGGCGTACCTCGGCTACCTGGGTGCGCGGCGAGTCGGGCCGGGATCGTTCGCGGTCGCCGGTGCCGCGTTCGTGGCGGGCCTGTCGCTGGTCTTCATCCTTTTCTTCTATCTGTTCTCTTTCGCCGTCCAGCCCGTCCGCGGCTACGTGCCCATCGTCGCGGGCGTCTTCGTCATCGTCATGGCGCTGCACGTCGCGGGCCTGATCCAGATCCCGTTCCTCTCCACCGAGCACCGGGTGATAAAGACGGCGCCGCAGGGCGGCGGTGCCGCGGGCGGGTTCTTGCTCGGCATGGGCTTCGCCAGCGGATGGACACCGTGCATCGGCATCACGCTCGGCGCCGTCCTCAGCTCGGCGGTGACGG
>VBJE01000217.1 GCA_005879675.1 Chloroflexota bacterium | reverse complement strand
CCGGAAACGGTTGCGGGTGCCGTCGGGAAGCACGCGTGGAAGCAGGAAGCACGACAGCCCGCCAGGAGCCTGGGCGAGGACCAGGAACGCGTCGCTCATCGGCGCCGAGCAGAACCATTTCTGTCCGCTGAGAAGGTGCTCGCCGTTCGTTCCCGCCGGCGCGGCGCGCGTCGTGTTGGCGCGCACGTCGGAGCCGCCCTGGCGCTCGGTCATGGCCATGCCTACCAGGACACCCTTCTTCGTCGCCGCCGGCCGCATGCCCGGGTCGTACTCGAGCGTGGTGATCAGCGGTTCCCACTGCGCCGCCAGGCTGGGCGACTTGCGCAGGGTCGGGATTGCCGCATAGGTCATCGAGACGGGGCAGCCGTGGCCGCCCTCGACCTGCGACCAGACGTAGAAGGCCGCTGCCCTGGCAGCGTGCGCCCCTGGTCGAGGCTCCCGCCACGGCAGGGCGTGGAGCCCATGACCGATCGCGATCTTCATCAGCTCATGCCAGGCGGGGTGGAACTCGACCTCGTCGAGGCGCTCGCCGAAACGGTCGTGACTCCGCAGATGCGGGGGATGCGCGTTCGCCTGGTAGCCCCAGTCGATCGCGCGCTGCGTGCCCGCCAGCCTGCCGAGATCGTGGACGAGGTCGTGCGCCCAGGAGCCGCCTTCGCGCTCCAGCGACTCGCGCAGGACGGCATCGGACTCGAACAGGTTGTAGTCGACGAGGGGCGGCGGCTGGTTGCTACCCATCTGCCAGCTCTGCGATCACGCGGAGCTGCTCTTTCCGCTCCTCCTGGTCCGGCATCACGGGCCACACGATCAGGGTGTCGACACCTGCATCGCGAAAGTCGCGCAGCTTCGCCTTCACCCGGTCGCGCGGGCCGACGATGCACAGGAGGTCGATCAGCTCGTCAGGCAGCGCGAACATGGCCTCGGTCTTGCGCCCGGCGAGGTACAGCTCCTGCACCTCCTCCGCCGCGCGCTCGAACCCATAGGTCGAGACGAGCCGGTTGTAGAAGTTCTGCTCGCGGGATCCCATGCCACCGACGTACAGGGCAATGATCGGCCGCATCGCGTGGCGCGCGCTCTCGAGGTCGTCGTTGATCATCACGTTGACCGAGGGACAGATCCGGAAGTCGTCGAGCGAGCGGCCCGCCCGGGCGGCGCCCTCCTCGAGCGGACCGCGGAGGGCCTTGGTGTGCTCCGGGGAGAAAAACACGGGCAGCCACCCGTCGGCGATCTCGCCGGCCAGGGCCACGTTCTTCGGGCCGAGCACGGCGAGGAAGATGGGGATCTGCTCCTGCACCGGCCGGATGGTCAGCTTGAGCGCCTTGCC
Source organism: Chloroflexota bacterium (assembly GCA_005879675.1). Lineage (GTDB taxonomy): Bacteria > Chloroflexota > Dormibacteria > Dormibacterales > Dormibacteraceae > 40CM-4-65-16. The sequence continues at coordinate 12,369 of VBJE01000217.1, read as the reverse complement.
TGGCCCGTCTGGCAGCGGCAGGTCGATCGTTTCGCCATGGAACTCGACCTTCTCGCGCGCCAGCGCCTTGCGGACGACGGCCACGTACTCGCGCGTGCGCTGCAGCTGCTTGGCGAAGCGCACGCCATGGAATCCCTCGGACACCTGCGGTCCGGACGTGCCCAGGCCGAGGAGCATGCGGCCGCCGGACAGGTTGTCGATGGTCGCGGCGGTCATGGCGGTCATGGCGGCGCTGCGGGCCGGGATCTGGAAGATGCCCGAGCCGAGCTTGATCCGGCTGGTGCCCGCGGCGAGCCAGGCCAGGATGGTCGCCGCGTCCGAGCCGTACGCCTCGGCCGTCCAGATGGAGTCGTAGCCCAGGGACTCGGCGGTTTGGGCGATCTCGAGCTGGTCGGCGGCGGTGAGGCCCAGGCCCCAGTAACCGACGCTGACGCCGAGCTTCAAACGGTCACCCCGCAGCTATCCTGACACGGGCCATGTGGACGGACTGGGTTCTCGCCGGCGTGATCGCCCTGGCGTTGATTTCGATCCCGCTGGGAATCTACGCGAACCGAAGGGCCGCCGCCAGGCTCCGGGCCGGCATGCCGGCCTCGCCCGCAAAGATCCTGGAGACGCGGCTTGCCGCCGGCGAGATCTCCGCCGAGGAATACCGGTACGAGCGCTACCTGCTGGAGAAAGGCGAGTAGCCGCGCCCTAGACGAGCAGCGTCTGATAGAGGAGGAAGACGTTCAGGCAGATGATCAGCGTCGCCACGCCGTAGGCGGCGTAGTTGGTGAACCTGCTGTTGACGAGGTTCCCCATCAACTTCTTGTCGCGCGTGAACATGAGCAGCGGGATCATCGCGAACGGAATCCCGAACGACAGGAACACCTGGCTCAAGACCAGCGCGCGCGAGGGGTCGAAGTTGGCCGCGATGACGATCAGCGCCGGCACCATGGTGATCGCCCGCCGAAGGAACACCGAGATCCTGCGCCGGATGAAGCCCTGCATCACGACCTGGCCGGCGAGCGTGCCGACCGACGACGACGAGATGCCCGAGGCAAGAAGCGCGATGCCGAAGATGACGCCGCTCCTCGCTCCGAGGTAGTGCTCGAGGCCGTCGAAGACCTTGTTCAGGTCGCTGCCGACGTCGAAGAGGCCTCGCGAGTTGAAGACGGCTGCCGCAGTCGCGAGCATGGCCATGTTGATGAGCCCGGCGATGCCCATCGCGATCACGACGTCGACCCTCTCGAAGTGAAAGATCTTGCGCCGAGCCTCCGGGTTGGCCCCGACGACTCGTTTCTGCGTCAGCGCCGAGTGGAGGTAGATGACGTGCGGCATCACGGTGGCGCCGAGGATGCCGGCGGCGAGGAGGACCGACTCCGTGCCGTCGAAGTGCGGCACGAGGGCTCCGGCCGCGACCGAGCCCCAGCGTGGCTCGGCGCGCAAGACTTCGAGACCGAAGGCGATGACGATCACCCCGACGAGCACAGTGATCGACGCCTCGAGGCGGCGAAAACCGAAGGCCTGCAGGCCCAGGATGCCGAAGGCAGCCACGCCCGTCAGCAGCGCGGCGGTGAAGAGCGGGATGCCGAAGAGCAGGTTCAAGCCCAGCGCCGCGCCGACGAACTCGGCGAGGTCGGTGGCCATTGCGATCAGCTCCGCCTGGATCCAGAGGAAGAAGACGACCGGGCGCGGAAATCGGTCCCGGCAGACCTCGGGCAGGTTGCGCCCGGTCGCGATGCCGAGCTTGGCGCTCATCGACTGGATCAGCATCGCCATCAGGTTCGCGGAGAGGACGACCCACAGCAGCATGTAGCCGAACTGGGAGCCGCCGGCCATGTTGGTGGCGAAGTTGCCGGGGTCGACGTAGGCGACCGCGGCGATGAAGGCGGGGCCAAGGAACGGCAGCACGGCGCGGAGGCCCCGGCGCTCCCCGTTCAGCGACCGCTCGGCGGCGCGAAGGACTCGCAGCTCGCCAGGCAGCGCATCCTCGGCGCCGACGACCATGGGGTGGCTGACGACCGCCTTGACCAGCTCCGCCACTAGTTGCGGTCCTCCGTGACAAAGATCGCCCGCGCCAGGCCGAGCGGGACTGGCGAGCGCCGGCCCTTGATCTTCACCTCGACCGGACCCTCGAACTCGCTCCCGGCAAGCACCACCAGGCGTGTGCCCGGCATCAGGCTCCGGCGTTCGAGCTCGCGAAGCTTGCGCGCGTCTTCGTCGGAGACACCTTCGACAAGCAACCTCTCACCGACCCTGCACTCGCTCAGCGGACGCCGGCTGACCGGCCGGACCTTGCCGCCGAGCGTCGGGATGGCGTGGCCGTGCGGGTCTAGCTCCGGCCGGCCGAGGAGCTCGAAGATGCGCTGCTCCATGCGCTCCGAGATCACGTGCTCGAGCCGCTCTGCCTCGTCGTGGACCTCGTCCCAGGTGTAGCCGAGCACCTGGACCAGGAACATCTCCAGAAGCCGGTGGTGGCGGACCAGCTCGAGCGCCACCTTCCGGCCCTCGCGGGTGAGCTGCGGGCCGCGGTAGCGGTCGTGCTCGACCAAACCCTGGGCCGTGAGGCGCGTCACCATCTCGCTCACGCTCGGCGAGGAGATGCCCAGGCGGTGCGCCAGCTCGCGGGTCGGCACCGGGCGTTCGTCGCCGCGGAGGAGGTAGAGCGCCTTGAGATAGTCCTGCTGGGCGCGGGTGAACGTGCTCCGTCGCTCCAGTGTTGGCGTGCCTATCATCAAAGATAGGATAGCCTAACTTTCGGGCGTATCTACAACCTTAGTGTGGTTTCTGGCCCGAAGGCTCAGGCGACGCAGGCGCCTGTCGGCTTGCTCGCCGGGTTGTAGGTGACGCTGACGTTCGGCTTGACGGTGACCGTGGTCGACGAGGTGAACACGGAGACGTAGTCGGCGCAGCCTTCGGCCATGTGGAAGTCGTAGTCGATGCTGGTCTTGTTCAGCCAGCCGATCACGGATCCCGAGTGGTGCAGACAATAGTCGGCCGACCCTCCCTGGTCCATGCAGGCGGTGGCGTTGGCGTAGTTCTCGAGAGTGAGGATGCTGACTGACATCGGACCCGTCGACGTCACGTGTAGGTGGTACGTGAACGTGTCCGCCCTTGATCTGCTGCGGAAGCGTCCAGATCACCAGCGTCGGGTGCTCGAGCTCCGACTTGGTCCGGGCGAGCTCGCCGAGCGAGGCGGTCAAGTTCTGCTCGGTCGTGCTCAGCTGGTCCTGGAGGATCTGGATGCGCCCGCCCTGCTGTTCGTTCTCCGTCGTCAGGGAGCGGATCGTGGCCTGGTTGGCCGTGTCGTCGACGTAGAGAAGGCCGATCCCGGACGCTGACACCAGAAGCGTCGCGGCGAGCGCGATCGTCCACCAACGCCGCTCCCGCATCTGGAACATGGGCACCCACGCCGACGGCGCGCGGCGGGGGCGGATCGCCGGGGGCGAGGAGAAGGTCTCTGGCGCGAGGTCGTCCGGCGCCAGCTCAGCCGGCTGTGTCGGGGTCGTGAGCTGGTCCATCTCGGTCGGCGTCATGATCCCACTACCGGGAGGCTCGTTGGTCACAGTTGGCCAGCTCGCGGCCAGATGCCGTACACCTGGCTGATCTTCGACGCCGTCTCGGCCTGCTGCGCGATGTCGAACGTGAAGGTCTTGCCGTCGGGTTGCCACGCCGGGCCGATGCCGCAGTTCGCGCCGCACGCCGCCTCCTCGACATAGAAGAAGGTGGTGGAGTTGATCCAGGCGCCCGATGAGCGCGCGTTGGGCAGCGGGCCGCCTGAGCGGCCGTCGTGGCCGTACAGCCACGTGTGCGGAGTGCCGGCCGCGTCGCGAACGGTGAAGACAAGGCCCGTTTCGGTCCCAACCCCGGCGCGGGGGCGGATCCACGCGAGCTGCTGGCCGAAAGCCTGCGACACGCCGGCGGCCGAGTCCCACGCCTGCACCAGGCTCGAGCCGGGCTGGCGGAAGTAGAGGCGGCTTCCAGAGCTTCCCCACGTTGCCATCGTGCCGCGGGAGAGGCTGAAGGCCACGCTGCCATCGATGATGCGCCGAACCTGCAGCTGGTCGCCCGAGCCGGTGAAGGTCTGGACAAATGCGATGTAGGCCCCGTCGGGCGAGAACGCCAGGTAGGCATCGTCCTCGTTCGGGTTGACGCCGCGTGCGGGCACGGATCCCATCGTCGCGATGACTCGATCGCCACCCCCGCTCAGGACGTGGAGCCTGACACCCGAGGGGTCGGAAGCCACGTAGGCGAGGAAGCCGCGGTCGGGACTCCAGGCGTGCAGGCCGTCGAGGAATCCGCCACCCGACCAGGTCGCGGCCACGGTCGAGGTGCCGGTGAAGAGGTCCAGGATGGCGATCACGCTCGTGCCCGGCCTGTCCGGCGCACCCTGCGTCGCGTACCAGGAGATCATCGTCTGGGTTACGAGCTGCGGCTGGAACGAGCCGCCGCTTATCCCGCACAGGGTGCGCGGGGCCTTGGGATTCGAAACATCGGCGAGCACCGTGTTGGTCGCGCCCTGGAGCCGGAGCAAGGCCTCCTGGGCCACCGGCTGGGCGGCGCAGGTGGCATGGAGGGCTGCCCAGGCGGGAACCGCCACCGGGCTGGGCTCGATGGACGGCGACGGCGATGGGCTCGGGCTTTCGGCCGGGCTCGGGCTCGGGCTTGGACTGGGGCTGGGCGACGCGTGCGTGGGAGATGGGGTCGATGCCGGGGCCAGGGGGCCGTTGGGCGTGCAGCCGGCCAGCGCCAGCAGGGACGCGAGGACGAGTACCCCTTTCCTCACGGGAAGTTGGAACGAACGTGGGCATGGACGCGTTACGGGGGTCTCCGCCGGGCGCAAGGTCGCACAGGATACCTCTTCCGGACCGTGGTAACCATGTGCTCGCGGCCGCGTTAAGCGATTCAGCAGTCACGCCAGGGAGGTGATCAGGGCTTCGCCGAGCGCAGGGTGCGCACGCTCAACAAGGGGGGCAAAGTCGTCTTCCACGGGAGTCGAGTCATGTTCCTTCGTCGTCTCGTACCGGTTTTTGCAATCGTTTTCTGCGGGTCCCTCGCGCTGGCGGCTGCGGCTATGGCGGCTGGCGGCGGCATGAGTCCGGGCAAGTACTCCTTCACCAACCACAGCGCGGACGCGTTCTTCGGCATGGGGTCCAAGGGCGGGCCCCCAGCACCGTCCTGGAGCGTGACGGTAAACCAGGGCCTCAACTCTTTTCGGCCCAAGCATCCCAACGGCCCCGCGATCGTCGACGACAGCACCGTTGTCTACGTGACCGAGTTCGACGCTTTGGGCAACGGCGGCTACGGGTGCTTCGTGGTCCCCGACAGCTCATTTACCGTCAGCCGCGACTTCAAGACGGCGGCGCTGCACGCCACCCTCACGTCGGATGAGATCTGCGATGGCTACGCCGGTCCGGTCGGCGGCGGCAAAGACATCGTTTTGGCGGGCGGCGAGGGCGGCCTTGACCTCCCGATCCGGGTCGACGTGACCTGGAGCGCCACGAGCGCGGTCAGCACGAACAAGGACGTGTTCAGCTTCCGCTGCCTCAACGCCAGCACAGACGGCAACAGCACCTACCAATCCGTGATCGCGAGCGCGTCGGGGACGATCTCGGCGCTCGACGGATCATTCACGAGCGAGTTCTCGGACGTCAGCGCGGGAAGCACCCAGCTCAACGTCCACGACGTTCCGCCCGACGCGTGCTTCGCCTGAGCACCAGCTGATTTCGCGACCGGCGCGCGCCTTACGTCAGCGCGCCGGCGCCTTTCTTTCGAACACCAGGTCGCCCAGAGCGACGGTCGGTTCTTCCGGTTGGAATGGTTCGACGCGCTCGTCGTAGGCCTTGAACCCCGGGTCGTCGTCGTGCTCGTGGTGCGCCTGCGCATCGGCGGTCACGACCTGGAGGACGTAGTCCTGGAGGCCATCCGATTGCAGCGCGCTGTAGCTGCATCGGATCAGGCGCGCTTCCAGGAATCGGCCCCGAGCGGTGTAGTCGTCCCAGCGCTTGAGCTCATCCTGCTCGAAGAGGCGCTCAAATTCCTCGGCTTTGTCCGCCGCGACGTGGAGCACGATGGTCGTGTACTCCCGGCTCATCCGGCGACCAGCCTCGGCAGCCGCTCGCGGAGGATCACCTCGGCCTCGGCGACCATCTGCTCGATGACCTGGCCGGCGGGCACGACCTCGTCGATCAAGGCCGCCGTTTGACCCCAGTAGAGGATCGCCTCATCGCCGTCGCCCTGGCCCCGCGCCTTGCGCATGGCGGGAAGCACCTCTTCCCTGCGCCGGCGAAGCTCATTGGTTCGGCCCAGCCAGCGTTCGACGATGCGATTGCGCGCGATTCGCTCGAGGGCGCCAGGCCACTCGGTGCCCATGAGGATGTCGGCGATGTCAGTGACGATGGTGTCTGTTCCGTCGCTTTCGACGATCAGCTTCTTGAAGGCCTCGTGCAACGGCGACTCGGTGGTCGCGAGAAACCTGGTGCCTATGAGCACGCCCGCCGCGCCAAGCGCAAGCATCGCCGCGAGGCCCCGACCGTCGGCGATGCCGCCGGCCGCAAGGACTGGCAGCGGCGCGACTTCTTTGATCACCGAGGGCACGACCACGACCGTGCCCACGAGGCCGATGTGGCCGCCACCGTCGGTGCCCTGGGCGACGATGACATCCGCGCCTGCGTTGGCTGCCTTCGAGGCATCGGCCGCGGTCGGGACCATGTGCATGACCTTCAGGCCGCGATCGTGGGCGCGGTCGAAGATCTCGGCCAGGTCCTGGTCGTCGCGGGACCACGCGGTGGAGAGCACAGCCGGCCTTGCCTCCAGCACCTCTCGGATCTGGTCCTCATCGGCTCCGTGAAGCAGGAGGTTCATTCCGAACGGACGGTCCGTCTTCTCGCGAATCGCGGCCATCAAGCCGGGGAGCTTCTCGGCTTCGACGTCCGTGGCGCCCATGATGCCGATTCCGCCGGCGTTGCTGACCGCGGCCACCAGCTCCGGCGAGGTCCCGCCACCCATGCCGGCGAGGGCGATCGGGTGCTGGATGCCAAGGAGCTCTGTGAGGGCGGTCTTGATCACCAGGTCAATTTAGTTGCTGCCGAGCCAGGGCTGTCAAACCGACCATCTGGGCCCGGATGGTCGAAATGCGTCACGGGAATGCGCCAACTGGGCACAAATGGCGAACGCGACCTTCGCGTTAGGCAAGAAGTGTGCCGAAATGAGGCCAATGGCGGCCCGGACTGCCTCTTTTCAGCACACTCTTCGAGGTGGCAATAATTTTGGTAGCCCCGGCGGGATTCGAACCCGCGATCTCAGCCTTGAGAGGGCTGCGTCCTAGGCCACTAGACGACGGGGCCGCTTATTGGTGGGCGGCATTGGGTTTGAACCAATGACCTCTTGCGTGTGAAGCAAGCGCTCTCCCACTGAGCTAGCCGCCCGTGGGAGGACTCATTCTACCCACCCACGTACGATGCTCTTCGAGATGGGCACCCCGCTCACCCAGCAGCGCTGCGAGGCCTGCACGCCCGAAACCCCGACCCTCCCCCGCGACCAGGCCGAAGCCCTCCTCAATGAGCTGAACGGCTGGGACCTGGTCGAGCGCGACGGCAAAGACTGGCTCGCCAAGACCTTCAAGTTCAAAGGCTTCATGCCCGGGGTCGTACTCGTGAACCGGATCGCCGAGCTCGCCGAGCGGGAAGGCCATCACCCCGACCTCGAGCTAGCGTATGGCTCGCTGACCGTCAGGCTCCTTACCCACGCCGCCGGCGGCCTCACCAGGAACGACTTCATCCTGGCGGCGAAGATCGACCGGATTCCCCCTCCCTGAAGGCCTTTCACCATTTCTTAACCGACTTTCCTGTGCTTTGTCGGCACATTCCCGATACATTCTTCCGGCTTGATGCACTTCATGATTTGCTGGATCTTCCACCAGAAAGAGCGAGAGGTGCTGCTGAAGGGGGTCCTGCCCGGTGGCTTCGACGCAGTGGTTTTCTGTTGGCGCTGCGATCGCATGCGCGGCAGGGCCGTCCGTGTCCTCCAGCTGACGCCCAACGGCATCCACGCCTGCAGCTCGACCCACTAACGACGTAGCACCACCGCCGGGTAGTAGGCCGGCAGCGTCGTCAAGCTAGGGAACTCGCGCGCGGCCTCGTCGCGCAGCGCGAGGTCCACCCCCCAGCTGACCACCACGACCGCGTCGCAGCCCCCCAGCTGGTCCGCCCTCGTCACGACCGCGAACTCGCTCGTGTAGGCGGACAGCACCTGCTCGTCGCTGTGGACGACACAAGCGGTCCCGCCCGCGCGGTGCGTGGATTCGACCACCGCCGCCGCCTGGGGGAGCGCCAGCGGATCCTGCAGGTACGCCGGCGCCTGGCCGACCGCCGCAGCCGCTGCGCCGAGCACGACGACAGGCGCCAGCACCCACCAGCGGGCGATGGCGGCCGCCACCAGGTAGCCGCAGGCCGGGACGAGGAAGATGAAGAAGCGCGGGTAGAGAAACGCCGGCCGCAGGCCGAGCCAGAGGACCGCGACCACCACCGCGACCACGCCCAGCGTCGTCCACAGCCAGGCCTGACGTCGCTGGGTCCAGATGCCCAGGCCAACAGTTGCCAGCCATAGACCGACCGGGAGCACGACAGGCGCTCCGACCAGGAACAGCACCAGGTCCCGCGGAAAGTCCGGGTAGAGCTGCGATGGGGGCAGCCCGTGCTGGACCAGCTCGGTGACCTGGATGTTGGCGTTGGCCGCGAAGCCGATCACCGCAGCCCCGGCCCACGCCGGCAACAGCCTCCAGATGTCCGATCGCGAGCGGGTCACGATCCACGCCACGTGGCACAGAAGGACGACGCCCGCGAACAGCTGCGCCGCGATCGCCAGGCCCATGACCACGGCGTAGGCCACGAGCCTGCGCCCCTCCGGCCGCTTCGCGGCCACCTCCCCATGCATGGGGAGGACCAGAAGAGTGCCGACTACTGAGCCCAGCGCGGCCAGGCTGTATCCCCGCACGTCGCGGCTGTTGTCGACGAACAGCGGATCGGCGGCGATGAAAATCCCCGCGCACACGCCCGCGACGAGGCCGAATCGCCGCGCCAGGGCTGCCGTCGCGACGCCAACGGTCGCGCCCGCGGCGAGCGCGGGGATGAACCGGTACAGGACCTCGTTGCGCGAGCCCGTCGCCGAGTAGATGAGATGGCTGAGCAGCGAGAGCAGCACGTGGTCGTTGGTCGCGACCTGGGTCACGGGGATGCTCGGTATGACCGAGCGCACGGCAAACGCGTCGAGCAGCGAGGGCGTGGCGATGAAGTTGGCGAAGGTCGCGGCCGCGTCGTAGCCGAACGAACGGTTCGACCCGAGCATGTAGACGGCGAATGTGGCGACCCCCAGGAGGGCGCCGGCCCACAGAGCTCTGTTAGCGGACGTCTCCAACAAGCTCTTCGATGTCTTCGCCCGTGTACGCCGCCGCCTGCATGCGGAAGAGCCTCGCATAGCGGCCGCCCAAACGCATCAATTCCTCGTGCGTGCCTTCTTCGACCATCCGGCCGTGCTCGAGGAAGATGATCCGGTCCGCGCGCCGCACCGTCGAGAACCGGTGCGAGATGTAGACCGCGGTGCGCCCGTGCGTCAGCGACCGGAGTCGCTCGAAGAGGTCGTACTCCGCCTGGGCGTCGAGCGCCGAGGTCGGCTCGTCGAGAAGCAGGATCTTCGCGTCCTCGCGCATGAACGCGCGCGCGAGCGCGACCTTCTGCCACTCACCGCCGGACAGGTTCACCCCAGCGTCAAACCACTTCCCCAGCGCGGTGTCGTAACCGTCCGGCAGGCCCGCGATCAGCTCGTCGGAGCCGGCCTGCTTGCTGGCGCTGACGATGGCGTCGCGATCTGTGATCTCCGGCACGTTGCCCAACCCGATGTTCTCCGAGGCCGTCGCCTGGTAGTCGACGTAGTCCTGGAACATCGCCCCGATCTGGCGCCGCAGCTCGGTGGGCTCGAACTCGCGGATGTCGACGCCGTCGATGAGGATGCGTCCTTCGAGCGGGTCGTAAAGGCGGCAGATCAGCTTGAACAGCGTCGTCTTGCCCGCGCCGTTGCGTCCCACGACCGCCAAGGTTTCCCCCGTCTCGATCGTGAATGAGACGTCGCTCAGCGCCTGGTTCTCGGCTCCCGGGTAGGCGAAGCTGACGTTCTCGAAACGGATCTCGCCACGCAGCGGCTGGGGCACCGGCTGCGGCTTCGCGGCGACCGGCATCGAAGGCTGCTTCGCCATCAGCTCGACGAGGTTGTTGAGGTACAGGTTGTGCTCGTACATTCCCGAGAAGCCGCTGAGGATGCTCTGAATCGAGTTCTGCACCGACACCGCGGCCTGCGTATACGCGGTCAAGGCACCGATCGAAAGGTGGCCCGCGATCGCCTGCAGCGCGATGTAGAGATAGGTGAACGATGTGACGATCGTGCTGATGTTGCCCAGCGCGAATCCAGTCAGGTAGCGACGAACCATCTGTGACCGCTGGCTGTCGTAGAAGGCGCTGGCGATGAGACGGTAGCGCTCGATGAAGTACTGGCCGAGGCCGAACAGCTTGACTTCCTTGGCGAAGGAATCGGTCGTGACCAGGTTGACCATGTACGTCATCCGGCGGAGGAGACGAGAACCCCAGCGGGCGATGTTGTAGCCGCGCCAGCCGTATCGGGTGTCGGCGATGAAGGCTGGGATCGGAGAGATGAGGACCACCACCCCGAGGATCCAGCTGACCCCGAACAGCAGGACGACCATCGTGCCGAGGGTGAGGATGGTCTGGAGCAGGCCGAACGCAGTCGCGATCATCAACACAGGCCTGTTGATGGAGTCGTTTTGCGCCCGCCGCAGCAGGTCGTAGGAAGCCGGATCTTCATAGAACGGAAGGTCCAGCGAAGCGGCCTTCTCCATGACCATCAGCTGGATGCGCATGGAGACCGAGTTCTGCAGCAGCTGCTGCGTGATGTTGCGCAACGTGTTCAGCAAGGCGCTGACGACAAAGACGGCGAACTGCAGCGCGGCGAGCAAGACGATCATCTGCACCGCGGTCAGCGTCGGGCCCGGCAGCCATGGAACGCCCAACGTGGCGAACGCCACTCGGTCCGGCACGTGGAACGCGTTGATGTTGATGCCGGCGACGACCGCGTTGGTCAGCATCAGCGTGATCCCGACTGAGATCGTGGGGATGATTCCCGCGATGGCGGTGGTGACGAACAGGCCGATGGTGATGGGGCGGCTCGCCTCCCACACGAGGCGCAGCACCTGCGGCAGCGCCGCGGTGGTGCCGACTACCGACTGCTTGAGGCTTTCCCAGCGACCCCGAAGGTCCTTCGGGCCCTCGGGCAGCTGCGGCGGCTCCAGAGACGGATCCCCGGTCAGGCCGCTGTTGGCCGGACCGCTCTCAGGCTTGCGCCGACCCCGGCCCCACCCTCCCCACCAGATCACGGGCCCGTGGGAGCCCGGCGGCATCATCCCCATGTGCTCGTGAGCTTACGCAACTCCGCTTGACAGCCCATCTCTTACAGTGTAATCATGTAATACATGGATGAAAAGGAACTCGGTTCGATCAAGGGTTGGTTTGCCGGAAGGCTCCCGGACGGCTGGTTCACGGGGGTGGAAGTCGCGGTTGAGGACGACCAGATCGTGGTCATCGGCACCCTGCCGGAGACCAAGCTGGGCTCGACACCCGAGGAGAAGGAAGGCGCCGCGGCCGGTCGGATCGCCCGCTTCCGGGAGGAGACGCGCGGCCAGCGTATCGGCATCGCCCAGGAGGCCGAAGAGCGCTTCAAGAAGTACGTCACGTGGGGCACCAAGCTCGACGGCGTGACCAAGCGCTTCAACCCCGGTGGGGGCGGCCGTGGCGGCGGCGACGACCGCCGGAGCGTGATGATCCGGCGCTGGATGCGCCGGCACCGCGGACGGCAGCCCCAGCAGGCGGAGAGGCAAAGCCAGGTCTTCTAGGCCTCAGACACAGCTGAATACATACTCCCCAGCCAGCGGCTCGGGACGGTCCTCAGGAGCCTCGTGTTCTTGAAGCCTGCCTGAGCCGCCATCTTTTCCCAATGCGCGTACGTGAAGGGATACGGCACCCACGGATTGCCGCGGTCGGCCCCGTACTCGACGACGATGAGCCGGCCGCCGTCGCCCAGCATCCCCCGCACCGCTTTCAACACCGGCTCCTTGTCGCGCACGAAATGCAGCGAGTTGGCCATCAAGATCCCGTCGAGGTCGTGGAGATCCAGCGGCTTGGTGAAATCCGCGACCCGCGTCTCGAAACCGCTGCCGGCCGCTCGCAGCGCTCCCGCGTCCTTGTCCACGGCGACGATATGCGCTTCGGGGCCCAGCACGTCAGTGAGCGCGCGCGTGAAAGCCCCCTCCCCCGCACCGAGGTC
>VBJE01000350.1:1604-3505 GCA_005879675.1 Chloroflexota bacterium | reverse complement strand
CGACGTCGCCGTAGCGCGCTGTGAAGTCGGCGGCAAGGGGTCCCCACGCGAGGGCGGTCACGTCCAGCGTCGCCGCGAGACGGCGCACCGCCGGGAAAACCCGGTCGACGCCCTTGACTGGATCGAGGCGCATGAAGACGACGACCGACTGCACGCGCCGAGGGGCCCGCGGCGAGTCCGCGACTGCTCGGACGTCGATCGGATTCGGCAGGTAGCAGAGCTTGGCGTCGAATCGATGGATGAACGGCTCAAGGTTCGGCGTGACATAGAAGACGCAGCGCGCCTTCTCGAGCACGCGCCGATTCAGACGGAACAGCCCAGGGGTGTTGATCTCCTCGTGAATATCGGAGCCATGCGCCTGGATCCAGAACGGCCTCCCAGAGAGCAGTCCGACGATTCCGCGGGGAATCCAGTGGATGTGAATGACGTCATACCCGCCGCGGCGCAGCCTGCGCACGATCGGCGTCAGCGCCTTGGCGAACCATCCCCATCGGGCGCCGAAATCCGGCATCCGGATGTGATCGACGTCATGCCCGGCCGCGACCAGGATCTCGGCCTGTGTGGCGGCAACACCGGCGACGTCGTGGACGAGCGCAATCCGGGCCATGCCAGTACAACGCGCGGGTCCAGCTCAGGGCCTTGCTCCAGGTCGCCGATCAGGTCGGCCACGTCCTCCGCTCCCACGCACAGCCTTACGAGCTCGCCTCCCACCCCGCCCCGGCGCTCAGAGGCCTGGATCGAGGCGTGCGTGATCCGCGCCATGCTGCAGAAGGCGGGCATTTTCGAGTCGAAACAGACATAATCGCGCTCGCGATGAGGAAGGCGGTCCTGGTACTCGCGCTGCTTCTCGGTTCGGTGGCCACCGTCGAGGCGAGCACGACCTCGATTCACGCGTCGCCCGCGAATGCTGCGGCCGGTGAAGCCGTGACATTCACGGCTGTTTTCACGTCGTCGTGTGCGGGCACCATCAAGCCGCATTACTTCACCATCGACGGCCAGAAGTACTTCGGCCAGCTGACCATGAGCGGCCAGAACGGCACCGAGACGTACACGACGTCGGCGCTCACTGCCGGCGTCCACACGGTCACGTACTACTGGCAGACGAGCACCGCGAGCTGCCTGGGGAGCGCGAAGATCAGCTACACCGTGGCCGTGAGGCCCAGCGCCGCGCCCAGTCCCTCGGCCGCGCCGAGCCGTTCGCCCACGCCCTCCCCGACACCGAGCCCGTCGCCCACGCCGAGGCTCTCCCCCACGCCGAGCGCGTCGGCCGCGCCGAGCGCGTCGCCGACGCCGGTCGTGCTCGTCGCCGCCACCCAGGAGGGTTGGCCGCTCGGCTATCTCGGCGGAGCGCTCATCATCATCGCCATCGTCTCTGGTCTCGCTCTGGCCGTGATGGGCCGCCGCTAGGACAGGGCCTGCTCCAGGTCGGCGACCAGGTCGGCGACGTCCTCGACGCCGACGGAGAGCCTGATCAAACCGTCCCCCACCCCGGCCCGGGCGCGTTCAGCGGCCGGGATGGACGCGTGCGTCATGCGCGCGGGGTGCTCGGCCAGCGACTCGACCGCGCCCAGGGACTCGGCGAGGGCGAAGATCTTGAGCCTCTCGAGCGTGCGCAACGCCGTCGCCTCGTCCGCGACCTCGAAGCTGACCATGCCGCCGAACAGGCGCATCTGTCTCGCCGCCACCGACCGGTTCGGGTGCGAATCCAGGCCCGGGTAGTACACGCGCTTGACGGCCCTGTGGCCGGCGAGCGCCTTCGCGATCTCCGTCGCGTTCTCGCTCTGGCGCTCCACGCGCAGCGCCAGCGTCTTGACGCCGCGCAGCAGCAGCCAGCAGTCGAAGGGCGACGGCACCGCGCCGACCGCGTTCTGGTGGAAGCGCAACTGCCTCTCGAGGTCGCC
>VBJE01000350.1:0-1355 GCA_005879675.1 Chloroflexota bacterium | reverse complement strand
AGCGCTTCAGGATCTTGTCGAAGAGGCGGAACGTGCCGCCGTACACGTCCTCCATGTAGACGACGTGGTCTCCGGGGTTGAGCAGCAGCATGAGCGTCGCCTCCGCGCCGAGGCCCGAGGAAAAGGCGAGGCAGTGCCTGGCCCCCTCGAGCGCGGCGAGGCATTCCTCGAGCGCGTTGCGGGTGGGGTTGCCGGTGCGCGAGTACTCGAAGCCCTTGTGCTTGCCCACGCCCTGCTGCGCGAAGGTGGTCGCCATGTGGATCGGCTGGACGACGGCTCCGGTCTCGGGGTCGGGGCCCTGGCCGACGTGCAGGGCACGCGTCGAGAAGCCCCAGCCCTGGCTGTGGTCTTCGGGCATCAGCCTCGGCCGCGGTGGGCGACGAACTCGAGCAGGTCGGCGCGCGTGATCACGGCGACGGGCGTTCCATCCTCGACGACCAGCACCGCCTGCTCGCCGCGCAGCAGCGGCTCGAACGCGTCGTCGAGCGACGAGTCGACCGCGACCTGGCTCAGCGGCGCGTCCATCGCCGCCGAGACCGCGGTGCTCACCACCGCGGGGTCGCGGTAGACGCGGTCGAGGAGCGTGCGCTCCTGCAGCGTGCCGACGACGCCCTGCCCGTTCGAGTCCTCCACCACGGGCACCTGGGAGATGCCGTAGCGCTGCATCAGGTCGATGGCCTCGCCCACCGACTTTCCCGCCTCGACGGTGACCAGCTGCGGCAGGCCGCGCGGGTGCGACGCGAGCACCTCGCGGATGCGGACCGCGCCCAGGCGCGCGAGGTAGCCGTTCTGGCGCATCCACTCGTCGTTGAAGAACTTGCTGAGGTAGTTGCGGCCCGTGTCGGGGAAGAGGACGACGATCACGTCGTCGGGTCCGCGGTCGCGGGCCACCTCGATCGCGGCGTGGAGCGCCATCCCCGACGAGCCGCCAACGAGGATGCCCTCCTCGCGCGCCAGGCGGCGCGCGGCCATGAAGGACTGCTTGTCGGTGACCTGCACGATCTGGTCGACGATGCCGATGTTCATCGTCCCCGGCATGAAGTCCTCGCCGACACCCTCGACCTTGTACGGGGCGATGGGCCCCGAGTAGAGCGAGCCCTCGGGGTCGGCGCCGACGATCCGCACTTCCGGCTTGCGCTCCTTCAGGTACCTGGCGACGCCGCTGATCGTGCCCCCGGTGCCCATGCCGGCGACGAAGACGTCGACCCTGCCCTCGGTCTGCTCCCAGATCTCCGGGCCAGTGGTCCGGTAGTGCGCCTCGGGGTTGCGCGGGTTGAAGTACTGGTTGGGCTGGAAGGCGCCGGGGATCTCGCGCGTCAGCCGGTCGGCGACCGAGTAGTAGGACTGGGGCGATT
>VBJE01000349.1 GCA_005879675.1 Chloroflexota bacterium | reverse complement strand
TGAACTATCGGTCCGACAAGCCGGCGGCTGAAGAGACCGCCGCGTCTCTGCCCAACGCGACCTCGCACCAGGCGGACGTCGGCGACCCCGCCCAGGTCGACGCAATGGTCAAGGCGATCGGCCGCGTCGACGTGCTCGTGAACAACGCCGGGGCCGTGCGCGACAAGCTGCTGATCCAGATGTCCCCGCCAGACTGGGAAGACCTCATCCGCACCGACCTCCTCTCCGCCTTCGCGACCACGAAGGCTGCCATCATGTCGGGAATGATGCGCGCGCGCTGGGGCCGCATCGTGAACATCTCGTCCATCGTGGGTCTCACCGGCAACGCGGGGCAGACCAACTACGCCGCCGCGAAGGCAGGCTTGATCGGCTTCACCAAGTCCGTGGCTCGCGAATATGGGTCGCGCAACATCACGTGCAACGCGGTCGCACCCGGTTACGTGCGGACCGAGCTCACGACCGGCTCGCTGACCGACGAGATGGTGGGCGAGCTCGTGAAGATGACCCCGATCAAGCGCGAGGCGAAAGCGGAGGAAGTCGCCGCCGCCGTGGCGTTTCTCTGCTCCGAGCGCGCCGGTTTCATCACCGGCCAGGTGATCGCGGTCGACGGAGGGCTTTCACTCTGATGGCCATCCTCGAACGCCACCGCGAAGAGGTCGCGATCCAGGGCGCCGAGCTGCCCCAGGTCCTGCTGCCGACCAACTGCCCCGGTTGCGGCATCTCCCTCGAACCTGACGAGCTGCGCGCGCACAACTATGTGTGCGCGCACTGCGGACATCACTTCCGCCTTGGTGCGGACGTCTGGATCGCGCTCCTGGCCGACGCCGGGTCATGGCAGGAGCGCTGGAGCGACGTTCGCTCGCACGACCTCTTGAACTGGACGGTGCCGAAGCCCTACCAGGAAACCGTCGAGCGGCTGCTCGAGGACGGCCTCAACGAAGCCGTGCGCACGGGCACGTGCACACTCGACGGCAAGCCGATCTGGCTCGCCACCTTTGACTTCGGTTTTGTCGGCGGGACGCTGTCCATCGTCGCCGGCGAGCGGCTGGCGCGCGGCATGGAGCAGGCCATCGTGTCGGGCACCCCATACGTGCTCGTCTCGGCGTCGGGGGGCGCGCGCATGCAGGAAGGAGTGCTCGCCCTGATGCAGCTGGCCAAGGTGAACGCGGCGGTGGGACGGCTGCACAGCGCCGGCGTTCCGTTCTTCTCCGTCCTCACCGACCCGACGTTCGGCGGCACCGCGGCGTCGCTCGCCCTGATGGCGGACATCAACATCGCCGAGCCGGGCGCGTCGATCGGCTTCACCGGTCCCCGGGTGATCAAGCAGGCGACCTACGCCGACCTTCCGCCCGGATTCCAGAGCGCGGAGTTCCAGCTTGCGCACGGGCAGGTGGACATGGTCCTGTCGCGCACCGAGCTGCGTCCCCTACTCGCCCACCTGCTGGAGATGTACTCGTGAATACCCCAAAAAATCTTGCAGATTTTTCGGGGGCCCCTATGAGCGTCTGGGAGATCGTCGAGCTCGCCCGGCACCCGCAGCGCCCCTACTCGCTCGACTACATCCGCCGGCTCGCGCCCGACTTCATCGAGCTGCACGGAGACCGCCTCTCGGGCGACGACCCCGCGCTTGTCGGCGGCATCGGCACGTGGCACGGCCGCACGACCGTGTTTCTCGGCCATCAGAAAGGCCGGAGCATGAAGGAGCGGGTGGCCAGGAACTGGGGGATGATGCATCCCGAGGGCTACCGCAAGGCCCTGCGCCTGGCGCACCACGCGGCGAAGTTCGGCTTTCCCATCGTTTCGCTGATCGACACCCCCGGCGCGTATCCCGGCGCCGGCGCCGAGGAGCGCGGCATCGCGGCCGCGATCGCGAACGCGATCATGGAGTGGTTCCGGATCCCGGTGCCGATCGTCGCGGCGGTGATCGGCGAGGGCGGCAGCGGCGGCGCGCTCGGGATGGGCGTCGCCGACCGCGTGATCATGCTCGAGAACTCGATCTACTCGGTCGCGTCACCGGAGGCGGCGGCGTCGATCGTGTGGCGCGACAACTCGCGCAAGGTTGAGGCAGCCGAGCAGCTGCAGCTCACGTCGCGCGAGATCGTGGCGATGGGAGTCGTGGAGGAGGTCGTGCCCGAGCCCGTAGGGAGCGCAAGCGCCGACTACGACGCGGCCGCGAGGTCGCTGGACGAGGCCCTAAACAGGCTGATGCGGCCGCTGCTCGAGATGCCGGCGGAGGCGCTGCTTCAGCAACGCTACGACCGCTTCCGCTACATCGACTCGCTGGTGCACGCCGAGCCCCACTTCGGACCAAAAATCGATT
>VBJE01000216.1:21138-21606 GCA_005879675.1 Chloroflexota bacterium | reverse complement strand
AGCGGATGCGCCGCGCTCGGCGGCTGGTAGGTCGGACCGACCGCCTGCAGCCATGTCGGGTAGGGCGTCCAGACGATCGAGATCAGCGCGACGATGAAAAGCAGCACGATGATGGCGAGGCCGACCAGCGCCAGCCGGTTGCGGCGGATCCGCCGCCATGCGTCGGTGAGGAGGGTGACCTGCTCGGGTACCTCATACGTGAGCTCGAGGTCGGGCTGTATGACGGGAGCTGCCTGGGCCATCAGTAACGAATCCGTGGATCAAGGGCCGGGTAGATCACGTCCACGGTCAGGTTGGCGATGCCCACCAGGGCGGCGTAGAAGGTGAAGACGCCGATCACGATGTTGTAGTCGCGCGCGAGGATGCTGGTGACGAATTCCTTGCCGAGGCCGGGGATGCCGAAGATGTTCTCGATCACGACCGAGCCGGTGATGATGCCGGTGATGAGGGGACCGCGGATCGTGACCA
>VBJE01000216.1:17226-21127 GCA_005879675.1 Chloroflexota bacterium | reverse complement strand
AGGCTTCAGGCCCTTGGCCCACGCCGTGCGCACGTAGTCGGTGCGAATGGTCTCGAGCATGCTCGCCCGGGTGAGCCGCGGCACGTAGCTGGCGTAGGGAAGGCCGAGCGCGATCGCAGGGACGGGAATCTGCGTCCAGTCGCCCCAGCCCACGTTGTAGTACACGGTGCCCTGCGTCCAGTCATAGAAGTAGTGACTGAAGACCAGCAGCGCGAAGATGGCGATCACGAAGCTGGGGACGCTGTAGCCGACCACCGCCGCACTGGACGCCACGTAGTCGACCCATGTGTTCTGGCGCAGGGCGGCGATCACGCCCAGGATCAGCCCGAGGCCGATCGTCACGATGAGGGCGAAAAAGCCCACCGTCGCGCTGACCGAGGTCTCGCGGATGAGCAGCGGCGAGATCTGGACATCGCGGTTGATCAGCGACTCGCCCAGGTTGCCGTGGATCACGCCGCCGACCCAGTTCAGGTACTGGGTGTGGAGCGGCTTGTCGAGCCCGTAGTGCCGGAGGTCCTCGGCGAGAGCCTCGGGCGAGGTCCGGGTCTCGTTAAGAAAGGCGTTGCCGGGGATCTGGTGCAGGAGGAGAAAGACGATCGAGGAGACAAGGACGGTCGTGATCGCGATCAGGATCAGCCGCTGCCCGATGTAGAGGAGGGTCCCTCTCATCTGAATGTCACTTCCCTAATTCCGGATTGACGAAGGGGGCCCGCACGGCGGACCCCCTTTATTGTCTCGATTTCCGAGGTTTTGTCCTGTCGGCCTAGTGCTGAAGGATCTTCACGTCGGACCAGTAGTTGTCATACAGCGGGTTGCCGCCTGCGCCCTTGACGTAAGGGTGCACCAGGTACTGCTGGATGCCGTAGAAGAGGTTGCCGGTGACGCAGTTGTCGACCAGGATCTTGTTCATCGCCTTGTAGCTCTCAAGCGACTGGGAAAGGTTCTTCGTGTTGGCGTCCTTCGCCTTCGAGTCGAGCTGCGGGTTCGAGTAGCACGAGCCCGAGGATCCGGCGTCGGTCACGAAGAGGAAGTCGAACCAGTCCTGGGGGTTGTCGTAGTCGGCGCCCCAGCTGTGCCGGAAGATCGGATAGGTGCACTTCGTCCGGGCGTTGAAAAAGGATGCCCGGTCGGTGGACGCGCACTGGACGGTGACGCCCAGGTTGGCCCTCCACTGCGACGCCAGGTTGTCGCAGACGGCCTTGTTCTGAGCGCTCGCGTTGTAGGTGTAGGTCAGGTTGCCGACCTTGGCGGCCCCACCTGCCTGCTGGAGCAGCTGCTGGGCCTGGGCCTTGTCGAACTTGGCCCATGGGTCGGTGTCGTCGCCAAGGTAGCCCTTGAGGCCCTTGGTGATCACGCCGCCGGTCGCCTTCACGCAGGCGGTGCCCTTGGAGCACGCGATGTCGATCAGCTGGTCGCGGTCGATGGCCAGGCTGAACGCCTCGCGCAGAGGCTTGCCCGCGTCGCCGGCGAACGGGCTGGCGGTGGTGCAGGTCTTGACCGGCTTGCCGGGACCTTCACACATGTTGAATCCGATCCAGCTCGTTCGCGCCGACGGCTGCAGCGTGAGCTGCTTCTTGAGCTGCGAGTCGGAGTTGTACCGAATGACGTCTTCCGGGGTCAGGCTCTGGTTGGCGAACCCGATCAGGCTGTAGCCCCCGGACTCGTACTTGGTGAGTTGTGCCTTCTGGTCGGCGACGATCTCGATGTGGACCTTGGTCACGGTCCCGGTCTGGCCGCCCCACCAGTTGGCGACGGGCGCGAAGTCGATGGACTGCTTCGGGGTGCGGGCCGTCATCTTGTAGGGCCCGGTGCCGATCGCGGTCGCGGGCACGCTGGCCCACGTCGTGTCGGTCGCCTTGCCGGCCGCGAGGATGACCTTCTGGTCGACCAAGCGTTGCCGAGAAGCTGTAGTCGTCGATCTTCTTCAGGCCAGACATGTGGGTGGCCTTGCCGGTGGACACTTCGTCGTAGCCCACGACGGGCTGCATCACCGAGGCGTAGTCACCCTGCATCGCCGCGACTCTGTCCCAGCTGAAGATGAAGTCGTCGGCCTTGACCGGGTCGCCGTTCGAGAACTTGACGTTGTTCTTCATCTTGAAGGTGTAGGTCAAGCCATCGGCTGAGATCTGCGGCGCCCCTGTCGCTATGTCCGGGACCTCGTTCAGCTGGTCGTCGAACTTGTAAAGGCCAGAGAAGGTGTTGCGGAAGATGTCGATGTCGACGGCCGCTGACATCTTCGCCGGGTCGAGGTTGCCTACGTCGTCGACCATCGGGAAGCTGAGGGTCTGGTCGGTGGCGAGGTTCTCGGACGGCTGCGCGCCGCCTCCACACGCCGCGACCACCGATACGGTTCCCAGCGCCACGGCGAGGGAACGAAACACTGCGATTCGGCTCATACCACCTCCTACGAAACACGGCTCGAGGAGGGCGCACCGAAGGATTCGCCTCCTCGACGTCCATCGCCCTCTTCCCGGTAGACCGGGGCGAGAGTGCGCCGACGACGGACCGATGCCATCCCCTCTTCAACTCGGGACGGCCCCGCTACTCCACGCTCAGTTTTGGGCTTTGGTTCACCGAAGTCAAGTTCCGATGACAATTTGGGCCCATCGCGGTGGTTGAATTGAGCACGGGATGAGGCGAACGGCGGCGTTCCTGTCGGCCGGCCTGGCCGGGGTGGTCGCGCTGCTTGGCGGCCTGGCCGTCGACTCTTACCTGCACGCCCGCGACCCCAGCCTGGCCCACCGGGAGGGCATCTTCACGCTCAGCAACCCTGGCCACGTCCTGCTCGGGATCGGCATCGGACTGGTCGTGATCGGTCTGGTCGGGGCCGCGTACACCTCGCTCCCCTACGGGGTCTGGGTGCGCCGCGGCCTGCTGGCCGGGGCACTGGCCCTGATCGTGGTCTCGGGGGACATCGCCGGCTGGGCGGCGTCGGTGGAGCGGTCGACGTCGAACGCCTCCACCAGCGCCGTCCACTCGCACGACGGCACGACCACCACCGCGCGCCAGCCCACAGCCGCGGAGCTGGAGGCGGCGGCAAGGCTCGTGACCGAGACGAAGGCGTCGGTCGCGCGGTACGCAAGCCTCAAGGCGGCGCTTGCCGCCGGGTACGTGCCCATGGAGCCGCCGAACATCGAGATCGTGCACTACGTCAACCCCGCTTACATGGTCGACGCGGACATCCTCGACCCGCAGCACATCCAGTCGCTGATCTACTACAACGGCCCGCACGGGACCATGCTGATCGGGGCGATGTACATCATGCCGGGTCGCGTTCGTGCACCAGGGCGGCGATTTCGACAGCAGGGACAAGAGCGGGGCATGCCCGCGGGGCAGCACCAACAAGACGACGCCGCTGATGCTTCACGTGTGGCTCATCGACAACCCGGAGGGGCCTTTCGCATCGACCATGGACCCGGTCGTGCTGGGTACGACCGCCGCGGTCAGCTGAGCTCGCTCCCTCTCCCCATCGGGGAGAGGGCTGGGGAGAGGGGCTTAAGCAGCTCTAGTGCTTCAGGATGCGGACCTCTGTCCAGTAGTTGTCATACAGCGCATCGCCTCCCGCGCCCCTCACATACGGATGCACCAGGTACTGCTGCACCCCGTAGAGCAGCGGCGCGAAGATCGAGTCGTTGACGAGCAGGTACCCCGCCGTCCTGTAGTCGCCCGCGTTGGACGTCACGGGCGCCGCGTCGGCGCGGGCGATCAGCCTGTCGAGGTTCGGGTTCGAGTAGCACGAGCCAGATGAGCGCGCGCCGCTGACGAACAGGTAGTCGAACCACTCCTGCGGGTGGTCGTAGTCAGCGGCCCAGCTCTGCCGGAACATCGGGTACGCGCATGCGCCATTGCGCTGGTCGAAGAACGTCTTGCGGTCGACCTCCACGCAGCCGACGTCGATGCC
>VBJE01000216.1:0-17181 GCA_005879675.1 Chloroflexota bacterium | reverse complement strand
AGTTGAGGCCCTTCACCTTCGCGCCGGTCGGGTCCCATGCCTGGTACTCGGCCTTCGCCTTCTCGGCGTTGAACTTGACGTTCGGATCCTGGCCGTCGCCGAGATAACCGATCAGGCCCTTGCTCACGAGGCCGCCGACGGCCGCGTCGCAGGTCGTCTTTTCGTTGCACAGCGCATCGACCAGCGCCTTGCGATCGATGGCCGCGCTGAACGCATGGCGGCCGGCGCGGCCGGCGTCGATGCCGGCGAACGGACCGCGGCCGATGTTGAATCCGACCCAGATCGTGAGCCCGAGCGGGACGAGCGCGAGCTGGCCCTTCAGCTTCGCGTCGGTGGTGTAGCGCGTCGCCGCCGCCGGTGGCAATGCCTGCCGCCCGTACCCGATGAGGCTGAAGACGCCCGACTCGTAATTCGCGATCGCGGTCCCCGTGTCGGCCTGGACCTCGACGTGGACGCGCGTCAGCGTGCCCGACTTCCCGTCCTTCTGGGCGCCGTACCAGCCGCTGACCGGGACGAAGTCCATCGACTGGCCTTGGCTGCGCGCGCTCATGCGAAACGGGCCGCTGCCGATCAGGGTCTCCGGTTTCGTCGACCACGCGTCCTCGCCGGCGGAGGCGATGACCTTGCGGTCGACGATCCAGAACGGCCACAGCCCGACCAGAGGCAGGAAGTAGCCGCTGCGCTTGCCGAGCTTCACCGTGAGCGTCGTCGCGTCGACCGCGGCCAGACCGCTCATCTGCGCCGAGCTGCCGTTCGCGACCGCGGGGTAGCCGGCGATGACGTCGAACAGTCCCGCGTAGTCGCCCTGCCTGGCGGCCGCACGGTTCCAGCTGTAGACGAAGTCGTCGGCGGCGACCGTATCGCCGTTGGAAAAGTGCGCGTCCGAGCGGATGCGGAAGGTGTAGGTCAAGCCGTCGGCGGAGACCGTGGGCTGGCCCAGGGCGAGGTCCGGGAGCTCCCGCAGCCGGGCGTCGAACTTGTAGAGACCGGAGAAGACGTTGCGCAGGATGTCGACGTCGGCCGCGGTCGAGATCATCGCCGGGTCGAAGTCGGCGACGTCCTGCGCGATGGGGAAGCTCAGCGTCTGGTCGTCCGCCAGTGGCTCGGGCGACGGGCCGGGGTTGCCGGTTGGGTTGCAGGCGATCGTCGCCAGGACGAACGCGAGCAGGCCGGCTCGGATGCGCATCCGGGGAAGGCTACATCCCGTAACGCGAGCGGGCGTAGGTCATGAGCGCGGAGATGAACACGCAGCAGATCACCGTTCGATACACCTTGGTGTAGAGCCGCCATTCGGTGAGCCAGACGTAGACGAGGGCCACCGGGCTGCAGAGCCACAGCAAACCGAGGTAGATGAACAGGCTCGTGTAGCCGTGCTTCCAGGACGGCACCGTCGCGGTGCGGCTGTACTGGATGAACTCGCCGGCGCGACGCCAGTCGAGCTCCGCGGGCAGCGGCTCCACGGGCTGCGCGGCGATCGCCGCGCGCTCCTGCTTCTCGCGCTCGAGGCGCTCGATCTCGGAGGGATCGACCCACGTCGGCATGACGGCCGCGGGCGCAGGCGCCGGTGCGACGGGGGTCGGTGGCGCGGGCGGCGGAGGTGGGATGGGCGAGGGCACCGCGGTCCGCGACCCGGTGAAGGGCACCCAGGCGCTGCCGTCGAAGCGCCACTTCCCGTCCTCGGACACGGCTTCGTTCCAGCGCTCTCCGTCCCAGAACCAGTTGTTGTCCGGCGACCAGCCGGGCGACGCCGCGGTCGTCGCCATTAGCGCTGCAAGGACGCGAGAAGCGCCAGCCCGGCAACCGCTGCGATCAGCAGGCCGGCGAGCACCAGGAGGATCGGAGCCCTGCCGGCCACGATCGATCCTCGTCGCTCCTGGTGGGGCGGTGTGGGCATGTCCGCCGACGGGCTCGGCGTGTCTGCCTGGATCACGCGCTCGCGCGGCGTGTTCGTGTCGATCGCGGCGAGGATGAGCTGGGGGTTGTTCCAGGCGCGTGGCCGGAACAGGATCTCCGTGCCGTCGCGCGCGATCAGGTAGCGCGTGCCGTCGTCCCAGCGCGCGGCCACTGCCACCTCCGGCCACGGGATGTTGTGCGCGCGCCGGTCGGGGTCGCAGTACGCGATCCCCGACGCGCCGACGACCAGCTGCTCGCCCGTGCCGAAGGCGTTCGGGTTCGCCCTTCCCTTCAGCGGCCGGGCGTCGAAGCGCGCGTAGGGCGCGTAGTGCGGGCGAGGCGACTGCGTCTCGTACGGGATGACGACGATCGCGGTGTCGAGCGCCACTTTGAGGGCGGCGGCAACCATGCGTGAATCGAGAGAGGCGATTTCCTTCCGGCGCTGCTCGAACGGCGTCGGCTCGCGGCCCAGGAGCTCGGCGCGGACCATCCCCTGCATCTCGTCGATCACGGATTGAGGGTCGGACGTGCCCTCCTCCATCGCCGAGTTGACGAACTCGAGCTCGGTGGGGTCTGGGCCGGAGAGGGACAGCACGTCGGCGACGTCCAGGAGCGCGGTCGCCGCCTTGGTCGCGTGCTCGGGCAGGGCATCGGTGGTCGCGAGCGCGTGGACCGTCCGGCCGTCCAGCTCATCGATATTGGTCTGGACGCCGTAGCTGAGGCCCTCGGTGAAGCGGATGCGCTGCATGCCGCGCCGCTCGAGGATCGCCATCGCCGCGGCCAGCGCGGCGGAGCGCGGGCTCACCATCGATATCGTCGCGCCGAGGCTCCCGTCCTCCGTGACGCAGGGCACGGGAAAGCTCCTCGCCACGAGCGCGGGTGGCGGAATCCGTGGTCCTGGCGGCAGGTCGACGTGCAGCCCGGGTATGACCGGCCCGGCGACCCAGGCCGCGACGTTGCCGGCGGTGAAGTGTCTGGCCGCCCAGGTCTGTACCGCCTCGGGCGTGAGCCACATCATTCCGATCTGCCGGTAGTCGGCGGCCCCGAAGCCGCTGGCGCCGTAGCGCAGGCTCAGCGTCCCGCGGAACGACGACTGGCGATGGCCGGCCGCCTCGGTCTCGATGATCCGCCGCTCCACCGCGACGCGCTCCCTGGGCAGCGCCTGCAGCGCCGCGGTCACGTGGGCGAAGAACATCTTCACCTGCTCCGGCGTACCCGAAACGAGAAACGCCGTCACGGTGTTGTCGACGAACCCGTTGTACTCGAAGCTCTGGGTCCCGAGGCCGGAAAGCGCCAGGTGCTCGATGAGGTGCGTGATGCCGGCCATGTGGAGAGGCTCGTCGGCCGTGCCCACCCGGAAACACAGCGCGGCCCGGACGCGGCCGGGGACCTCGGCCTGGAAAACGGGGATTCCGCGGAGGTTCCAGCGCTTCGGTACGGGGGCCGTCACCGTGCCCATCAGGGCGCGCAGGCTACACGATCGAGGGCGGGTTTTTGATCTTGTGGCTTCACGCTGCGCCTGAAGCGGCCGAACGCCTAAATTCGTAGGCGCGCGCGCCGGCGTAGCTCAGCTTGGTTAGAGCAGCGGTCTTTTAAACCGAGGGTCCGGGGTTCGAATCCCCGCGCCGGCACTTGCGTGAGAGTTTCCGCCCATGGACTGGTAATCGCGAGCCGGGTCCACGGTTCGCCGAGTGTGCAGCCAGTTGGCTATCAACGGTCTTGGATAGCCAACGGACGGCACACTCGAGGCCCGGTTCAGGCCGAGTCCCGCACCCTCCCGTCTTCGATCACCACCACCCGGTCCGCGAACTCAGTCACGGCGCGGTCGTGGGTCGCGAACAGCACCGCCGTGCCAGAGTCCGCGGCCTTGCGGATCAGGGTCGTGATCTCCCGCGCGGTCTCCGAGTCCAACTGAGCCGTCGGCTCATCGGCAAGCAGGAGCAGCGGCGCCTTCGCCAGCGCTCGCGCCAGGGCCACGCGATGCTGCTCGCCGCCTGACAGCTCGTACGCGCGGTGGTCGGCGCGCTCCGCGAGGCCGACGGCGTCCAGTACCGTCGTCGCCTCCGCCACCGCCTCCTTTTCTGTCTTGCCTTGCAGCGCCAGCGGCAGCCACACGTTCTCCAGAGCGGTCAGCAGCGGCAGAAGGCCCGCGGTCTGGAACGCCCATCCGATGGTGCGCTGCCGAAACCGGTCGAGGTCGCCATCCCGCAGCGCGTTCACGTCCTGCCCGCCGACGTGGATGCTCCCGGAATCCGCGCGATCGAGGCCGCCGATCAGGCTGAGCAGCGTCGTCTTGCCGGCCCCTGAACGGCCGAGCAACACCACCATCTCCCCTTCGCCCACCTGCAGGTCGACGCCGGCGAGGGCCTGGACCCGACGCCCCGCGTCGAAGTGCTTGGATACCTGTTCGACCATGGCGGCCTCAGTCATGCTGGCCATCGGCTGAATCCGGCGGAAGGATCGCGATGTGGTCGTCCTCGAGCCGCAGGCGCACTCGTTCTTTCAGCGCGAGCTTCTCGACGAATGCGCGCGGCAGCTGGATGCGTCCTGCGCGATCCATGATCACGAGCTCGTCGGCGACCATCGCCTCGCGCGAGCCGATCCACCTCGTCTCCGTCGACGTCTTGCCGTCGCGGATCTGGATCACCCGCCCGGCAAATCGCTCCAGCTCGGGGTCGTGGGTGACGAACACGGCGGTGGTGTCGAGGTCCTCGAGGAGCGAGGCGAGGTCGGTCAGGACGGCGTGCGCGGTCGCCGTGTCCAGCTCGGCGGTCGGCTCGTCGGCAAGCAGGACGCTTGGACCGTTGGCCAGCGCCACCGCGAGCGCGAGGCGGATCTTCTCGCCGCCGGCCAGGGCGGCCGGTCGCGCATGGAGATGCCCGCCGAGCCCCAGCCGCACCAACAGATGTCGCGCGCGATCGTCGCGCGCCGCCGGGCCGGTCAATGTGGCGAGCTGCACGTTCTCGAGGGCCGTCAGCTGGGGCAGGAGGTTGGCCTGAGAGCGCTGGAGGAGATAGCCGACGGCCTCGTGCCGGTATCGATCGCGCTCGGTTTCGCTCATCCGCGTCAGGTCGTGGCCGGCGACCACAGCCTTGCCCGCCGTTGGTACGTCGACGCCGGCCAGTATGTTCATCAGGGTGGTCTTGCCGCTGCCGCTGCGGCCCGCGATCGCCACCATCTCTCCGCTCTCCACGTGCAGGTCGAGCCCTTGGAGCGCGACCACCTCGAGCTGGCGCGACTTGTAGATGTAGACGAGGCCTTCGCAGTCGACCATGGCCGAGCTCACGCGAGAGCCCGAAGCTCTTCGGCCAGGCGGAAGCGGCCGGCGGAACGGATCACCAGCCAACCGACGATCGCGGCCGCCGCGAGAAGGGCGATCGTGGCGACGACCAAAGTGCGGGGATCGAGGGTGACGATCGTCGGCGGGATCAGCTCCTCGGGCAGGACGCTCGTCTTCAGCACCGGCAGGATCGTCCAGGCCATCACCGCCCCGAGCAGCGCCCCGACGGCGAGGCTGTAGGCGAGCACCACCGCTTGCTCGATGAACAGTCCGCGGTCGACGACGCTCCAGGGCAGCCCGTTCGCCTGCATGATCGCCGACTCGCTGACGCGCCTTCGCGCCGCGGCGAGGAAGTGCAGGCCGAACCCGATGACGACCATCGTCAGCGCGGCCGCAAATCCGATCACCAGCGCCGCATCGAGGCTCAGCCGCAGCGGGCTGCTCAGCGCCGCGTGCTCGAGGGTCTCGCGGTCGGTGACGTGTGCCTGGCCGTGCGTCGCGCTCTCGACCGCGGCCCCGGCGTCGGCCGGCGAGCCGCTCACGCGCAACCAGGCTTCGTTCGGGTAAACGTAAGCGCTCAGCCGGCGCAGGCGCTGGGTCAACGAATCCGAAGGAAGCAGGAGATAGTCGTCCTGGCCGGGATAGAGCGTGGGGAAGTAGTCGGTCGTGCCGATGAGGCGCACGTTGACGTCGTTGGTCTCGATGTGGAGGGGGAAGGATTGCCCGATGCCGATCCCAAGCTTTGCGGCGGTCTGCGAGGAGATGATGCCCGGCAGCGGCGCCGAGGATGGCACCGGACGCAGCGCCATCACACCCCCGCCGAGACCGATGTTCGCATGGACCGACGGCTTGCCGTCGTGGGCGCGCTGCCCGACCGTCACGGGTCCGACCCCGCCGAATGCGCCGATGGTTTCGTGCCACCATCGATCCGGGGAGGCGAACGCCTCGACCAAGGGCGACGCGGGGGCTGGCGGCCCGGCCCGCAGCTCGCTGATGTCGACCTCGCCGGCGGCGGTCGGCTGGGCCGGTGTTACGTCAAGCGAGCGCAGCCGGAGGGGGAAATCGCTCGCGGTCAGGCCGGTCAGCGGCGCCTGCAGGCTCTGCCATCCCTGGAACGTCAGCCTCCCGAAGGTCGCGTGGATGGGCCGACCGTCCGCGCCACGCAGGCCGGCGCTCATCGTGGCGTCGATGCCGGAGCTGTAGACCCAGAGCGAGAGCGCCTGTGGCCGCCCCGGGACCGCCACGCCGTCGGGGTCGCTGCGCGTCATGGCGCTCATCAGCTGCGCCAGCGATCGATCGGCGAAGTCGTCCCGCCATGACGCCACCCGGGCAAAGGTGTAGCCGTCGACGCCCATGATGGTGGCGTCGATATCAGCGCGGCCCGGCCGGCCCTCGTCTCGATACACGAGCGAGGAAGCGACCAAGCCAGGGGCCGACGCAATCGCGCGGTCGACCACCGATGGCGCGGTGCCGAATCCAAATCCGACGCGAACGTCGCCTCCCGCGGTGTAGCGGGCGCGGTCGACCGCGTTGCGCTGGTCCGTGGCCAGGTACGCGCTCGTGAACAGGCTGAGCGCCAGGGCAAACGAAAGAAGAAGCGCCACGCGTGCGTGCTGGAGCGGTTCGCGCTCGAGCCGCCAGCGCGCAAGCCGTGTCCCAAGGCCGACCCCGCCGGCGAGGAGCCGGGCGACGAGCGGAAGAAGCCGCAGCGAGGCCAACGCGAGCATGGCGAGCGCGACCCCTGGGAGGATGAGGCCCAGGGGATCCGGTCCGGAGCTGGTGCTGATCTCGGCGGCTTGAAGCCGAAACTCGGCGATCAGCAGGATGCCGGCGAGCGCCAGGCCGGCGTCGGCGCCTCGCCTCTGCCACCATGCGGTGACCGGGGGCCGGGACTCGGTCCTTCGCGCCTCCGACACCGTCCGCCGCGTGGCGTTCGCGGCGAGCAGCGCGAGCACCGCCCCGATCGCCACCAGGACCGCGACGACGGTTGGCCCGGCGGTGAGGAGGATGCCGGGCTCGAGGACATCGGCACCCCCGAAGAGCCTGGCGCCGATGAGGGCGACGACGCTGACGCCGATCAGCGCGCAGTAGCCACGCCCGCAGCCTCGAGCCGCCGCGCGCTCGCCACAGGCCGACCAGCGGCCGCTGCGCGTCGAGGAAGTGGATGGCGGACAACCCGATCGCGAACAGCGCGACCGCCAGCAGGGCGATCTCGACGCTGACCGCCAGGATCTGCTGGGCGCGGAGCCGGCTCAAGAACATCTGGATGGCGTCGCCCAGGCCGGTGATGAAAGTCGCGTTGGAAGTCACGCCGTAGGCGCCGCGCAGGCGCTGCAGGTGGGCACGGATGCCGTCCGCGTCCGCGGCGTGGACGCGCGCGACGTCCGTCACGTAAAGCTGAGCCGCGTGGAGAGCGACGCTCGGGTAACGGGCGGCGACGTCGAAAACGCTGCCGCGGCCCAGGGCCAGGTCTGTGCCTGGCGGCTGTCCCGCCCAGTAGGCATCGGTGGCGCTCCGAGGCTTGAAGACCGCGCCGATGCGCGCGCACCAGCTGAACTGCTGCACCCGCGACGCGCCGGTCGGCCCGAGGCAGTAGACGTCGCCGACTTTCAGCCCGAGGAGCGAGGCCCCGGTCTCGGAGACGCTCGCCCACCAGGCGTTGCCGTCTTTGCCGTCAACCGGCCAGCTGCCCGCCGTGACCACCACGTGCTGCTGCAAGCCTTCGAGGTAGTCCACCACCGGCAGCGGGTCGCCGGCTTCGTGGATGAGGCCGCGGCTCGTCTCCGCCTGGAACGCGTCGAAGGCGCCGGCATCGGCCACGTGGTCGACGCCGATCTCGAGGTTCGTGCCCGGGCCCAGCGACCGGAGAGCGGAGTGCAGTCCCTCTTCCGCGGCCACGGACTGCATCAAGGGGAGGGCGACCGCCAGGGCGACGGCGGTCACCAGCCCAATGAGCTGGACCGTGGCGACCGCGCGCTTGCGCAAAAGGTCGAGCGCCGCAAGCCGGGCGAGGCTCATTCGGCGAAGTATGCCGACCGAAACTCAGAGGTTCCGCCAGATCGGCGCTGGGGGATCTCGAAGGACCTCGCAAATTCGCGCAGGAATCGGTCTCCGGCAGCGTCATTCGGCTCAAGTGAAGACTTCGTTAAGGAGTAGTGTCAGACGGAGCGTGGTCGCGGCGGCGTTCGCCGCGGCGCTCGTGCTGTCGCAGGCCGGGCCTGTTTCGGCCACCACAACGCTACCTGCCTCACCGCCCGACACAAAAGAGGACGCCTTCCCGGCCTCGAGCTTCATGCAGCGTGCGATGGCGCAGGTCTTCAAGGCCCAGTCCTCAGGCCAGCTGACGGGGGTTGCCCTCCGCTCGGCGACCTCCGGGTTCTCCCAGCCGACGATCTACATCAACATCTGGTCCACCACCGCGGGCAAGCCCAGCCTGCCCTGCGCGCTGGATGAGACCAACCCGCTCACCACCAGGGCATCGCTCCAGACCTGGGGCGTCTCGGGCTGGCAGTACTTCCCCCTGACGCACCCTGTCGCGGTCGCCGCCAACACTCAGTACGCCATCGTGGTCTGCACCGCGGTGGCCAACCAGTTCATGTGGTCCTGGGAGAACGCGGAAACCTACGCCGGCGGATCCGCCTACCTGTCGTCCGGGTCGTGGATGAGTCCAGCGGGCGTGAAGGCCTTCGACTTCATGGCCTGGGTGTCCACCGCCGTCAACCGGGCGCCTACCCTCGCCGCGACCCACCCCGCGGTCACCTTTGCCGAAGGCACGACCGCCACCAACACAGGTACCTTCTCTGACCCGGACGGCGACACCCTGGCCTTGACAGCCTCATCCGGCTCGGTGACGGCCGGCGGCAGCGGCACCTGGTCATGGTCCATCGCCGCCGCGGATGACGTCAACGCCCAGCCTGTCACCATCACCGCGGGCGACGGCCACGGAAACTCCGCCAGCGTGACCTTCTCCTTGACGGTCACCAACGTGGCGCCGACGGCGAGGATCGACTCCTACATCCCCGCCCTGACCAACCCGCGGATCATCGTCCCCGGCGAGCAGATCACGTTCTGGGGCGGCTACACCGACCCTGGCGTGCTCGACACGCACACGGCGAGCTGGGACTTCGGCGACGGCGCCTCGGGGTCAGGACTGTCCCCAACCCACGCCTACACCGCCTCCGGTTCCTACACCGTCACGTTCAGCGTCACAGACGATGACGGCGGCGTCGGGCAGGCGAGGACCACGGTCATGGTGCAGACGGCTTCGCAAGCCCTGGACACCATCGCGAGCTACGTTCAGGGCATCAGCTCGCTCAACGCGGGCGAGAAGAAGAGCCTGATCGCCAAGCTCAACGCCGCCGCGGCCTCCGCGGCCCGCGGCGACAAACAGGCCGCCAACAACCAGCTGAACGCGTTCTTGAACGAGCTGCAGGCCGACGTCAAGACCGGCAAGGTCTCGACCACCGACGCGATAAGGCTGCGCAGCGCGGTGCTGGCGATCAAGGCCGCGCTCGGCACCTACAACCGCTTCCTGGAGTGGTGGCCGCTGGGCCTCTAGACTTCGCGGCATCGTGGCCACAGCCAGCGCCGCCCTACCCGCCGCCGACCTCCTGCCGGTGGGTCCCCGCGCGAATGTCGCCTACCGCATCGTCCGCCTCCTCGGGGTTCCGCTCCTGCGCCTGTGCTTCAAGTTCGAGGTCAGTGGCGGCGAGAACATTCCACGCCCGGGCTCGGGCAACTACATCGTCATCGCCAACCACCTGAACTGGCTGGACGAGTTCGCTCTGCTGTATCTCCTGCCGCTCGAGCCGCGTCTGCATTTCCTGGCCGACCCCACCATGCTGGTGACTCGCAAGTTCCAGTGGTGGCTGGTTCGCACCACCGGCGGTTACGTGCCGGTCGTGCGCGAGCGCCACGGCGACAAGGCCCTTTACCGCCACGTGGACCGATGCCTCGAGCTCGGGGGGGCGGTGGCGATCTTTCCCGAGGCCAACTACGGTCCCACGGAAGGCGAGCTGCTGCCGTTCCACAAGGGCTTCGCTCACTTCGCCATCAAGGCGGGAGTGCCGGTCGTGCCGGTGGCCCTCTCCGGCACCAAGGACCTCTGGCTCCGGAAGCGAATCCGCGTCGTCGTCGGCCCGGCCATCCCATCCGCCGGCCAGGATCCGGTGGCCCTCACCGAGCTCGCCTTCCAGCGGATGAAGGCCATGCTTCCGGCGTACACCGACCCGGGCGGTCGGAAGCTCCTGCGGAACAGGCTGACGCACCTGTTCTAGCCCTTCCAGTACGCCGGCGTACGGCTACGGAAGGTTGCCAATCGTGTGGTAAGGTGGCACCTTTCCCGGTTCCTGAGCGCGTCTTCTCCACGTCGTCGCTCCGAGCTCAGGCCTGACGCCGCCCCAGGGTAGGGCGAGTCCGAGGAAGGAGCGAAGAAAGGGGTTTGCTACCGCTTTTGCGGGCGGTGCTCGTCTGGGTGGTCCTGCTGGTGAGCGTCATCGCGCCGCGCATGGCGCCGCCCGTCGTCCACCCGATCCAGGTCGCCGTGACCCAGCTGAGCGCGTTCGACCGCAACTCGGTCGTGCAGCAGAACCGCGACGCCCGCGTCGAGGCCGCGCAGATGGCCCAGGTCGCGACCTGGTCGAACGAGTTGAAGCAGGGGCTCGCCGAGTACGAGGCCAAGCAGCAGGCTCTCGCCGCGGCCCAGGCCCAGGCAGCGGCCATCGCCGCCCGCAGCAACCACCCGCCACCGCCGGCGGAGATCGCCAAGGACATCACCGACGCGTTCGGCCCCCTGGGTCCGGCCGCCGTGCAGTGGGCGATGAACGTCGCGTGGTGCGAGTCGCGCTACCACCCGAACTCCGTCAACTCCGACAGTGGAGCGTCAGGCCTGTTCCAGTTCCTCCCGAGCACGTGGTCGGGCACGCCCTACGCGAGCCAATCGCCGTTCGACCCGCGCGCCAACGCATTCGCGGCGGCCTGGCTGTATTCGCACTACGGCCCCGGTCGGTGGGTGTGCCAGGGGTAGTTCAGGCTTAGGCCCCTCTCCCTAGCCCTCTCCCCGATGGGGAGAGGGAAATCCGGCTTAGGCCCTGTCCCTTGGGGGAATTCAGTCGGCCCGGAGCGTGATCGCCAGCTCGTAGATCGCCTGCGGGTCCTTGGCCCCCTTGAGGAGCAGCGGCTCGTAGTTCGCGACCTGGAAACCCCTGGGGACGCGCGCCCGCGTGGCCTCCGACATCAGCACGCGGGCCGGCCGGACCTTGGACAGGTACGCGCTGTTGTTGACCGGCACGCCGATGAGGGTGAACTCCATCCGGTCGTCGGAGCCGACGTGGCCGGCGACGACCTCGCCGGTGTCGAGCCCCATTCCGACCGAGATCGCGCTCCGGCCGCCGTCGACGAGCTCGCGGTTGAATCTGTCGATCTCTCTCACCATCGCCCGGGCCGCGTTCAGGGCTCGCTCAGCGTGGTCGCGCATCGGGTTGGGCGCGCCGAAGACGACGAGCATCCCGTCGCCCTGGAACTTGTCGATGTTGCCCCCGTGGTCCAGGACCACGCGGATCATGCGCTGGAAGTAGTCGTTCAGGAACAGGACGAGCTCCTCGGCGTCCATGCTCTGGGACAGCGTCGAGAATCCGGCGATGTCGGAGTTCAACATCGTGACTTCCCGCCGCTCGCCTGGAAGGAAACGCAACGTTCGGCCGGAGCGGGTGAGCACGTAGTCGGTCACCTGCTTGTTCACGTGCGCCTCGAACAGCTCGCGGAGAAACTCCGAGCGCTCGTACTGGCGGGCGTTGTCGATGGCGATCGCCGCCAGGTCCGAGATCGCCTGCAAGAACTCCATGTCCTTCTCCTCGAAGATCGAGGCGCGGAAAGGGTTGTCGACGTACAGCGCACCGATCACGTGGCCTTTGGTCACCAGGGGGACCGCGATGATCGAGCGCAGGTTCTGCATGATCACCGACTGCTGGCCCTTGAAGCGGTCATCCAGGCTGGCGTCGGTCGAGACCACCGCCTGGCCGCTGTTGACGACTCGTTCGATCACGGTCTTCGAGCCCAGGAACTGGCGCGCATTCTCGGGGTCGGAGCCGCTCGACATCTGGACCGACAGGCTGCCATCGATCTGGTCGACCAGGACGATGAAGCCACGGGAGGCCCTCATCAGAGTGATGACGCGGTCCATGACCTTCGCCAGCACCGTGTCGAGGTCCAGCGACGAGCTGAGGTCGCGCGCCAGCTCGTACAGGAGGTGGTCGCGCGTGCCGAGATCGATTTCGTGTGCCAAAGCCATGTGGAGCATAACGGCGAGGTAGGCCAATTCCAGCCATGGGTAAACTCGATTCTCCCGTGGTCTCCGAGTCCTCCCAGGCCCAGATCGACGCGCTGCTCGCGCGCCTCAATCCCCCGCAGCAGGAAGCGGTCACCCATGGCGACGGCCCGCTCCTCATCTTCGCCGGCGCCGGCAGCGGCAAGACCCGTGTCCTGACCGCCCGCATCGCCTACCTGATCGCCTCGCGCCGGGTCTGGCCTGACCGACTGCTGGCGGTGACGTTCACCAACAAGGCGGCCCGTGAGATGCGCGGCCGGGTGGAGACGCTGGTCGGCGAGGGGGCGGAGAGGATGTGGGTGGGAACCTTTCACTCCACAGCCGTGAAGATCCTGCGCCGCGAGGCGCAGCGGATCGGGATCACCTCCAGCTTTGTCATCTTCGACGAGGACGACACTCGCGCCGCGCTCAAGCGCGTCCTGGACGAGCTGCGGCTCGACCCCAAGCGCTACCCGGTCGGGGCGCTCAGCCACGGCATCTCGCAAGCGAAGAACGAGCTCAAGCGGCCTGAGGACATCCCCAACCGCTCGTACGCGGACGAGATCCTGCGCCGCGTCTATGCCTCCTACCAGGAGGTCCTGCGGCGCTCGGGCGGCCTCGACTTCGACGACCTGATCATGAAGCTGGTCGAGCTCTACACCAACGACGCCGAGGCGCTCGCCAAGTGGCGCGACCGCTTTCGCCACGTGCTGGTCGACGAGTACCAGGACACCAATCGGGCGCAGTACGTGCTGGTCAACCTGCTGGCCTCGGAGCACCGCAACGTCGCCGTGGTCGGCGACGACGACCAGTCCATCTACCGCTTCCGTGGTGCCGACATCCGCAACATCCTCGACTTCCGCAAGGACTATCCCGACGCCCAGGTGGTGCACCTGGAGCAGAACTACCGCTCGAGCCAGGCGATCCTCGACGCCGCGTACAGCGTCATCCGGAGCAACCCCGAGCGCGCGGAGAAGCGTCTGTGGACCGACCGCGCCGGAGGCGAGAAGGTCGTCGCCACTCAGGCATACAACGAGGTCGAGGAGGCGGAGTTCGTGGCGGACGAGATCGAGCGCCTGCGCAAGACCGAGAAGCGCGGCTACTCCGACTACGCCGTCCTCTACCGCACCAACGCGCAGTCGCGCGCCTTCGAGGACGTGCTCGCCCGGCGTCGCATCCCTTACCGCCTCGTGGGGGGGATCCGGTTCTGGGAGCGCCGCGAGGTCAAAGACCTCGTTGCCTACCTGCGCTTCAGCTTCAACCCGCAGGACGCGCTGAGCTTCGGGCGCATCGTGTCCGTGCCGTCGCGCAAGATCGGCAACGTCACCGTCGAGGCCATCAACGCGTACGCGCGCGAGGCGGCCGGGCGCGCGCAGGGCGCACCTCCAAATGGATCCGACATCCTCGCCATCATCGCCGAGCCCGCGCGCGTCCCCGGCGTGCCGAAGACCGCGGTCGGATCACTGCTTGGCTTCCGGGCGCAGGTCGAGTCGGTCCGCTCGACGATGGGGGTGCTCCGGCCCAGCGAGCTGATCGACCACGTGATCGAGGTCATGGGCCTGCGGGCGCACTACCTCGACGGCACGCCGCAGGGCGAGGCACGGCTGGAAAACCTCAACGAGCTGCGCGGCCTCGCGGAGAGCTTCGACGACCGCGACCCGGCGCAGGGCCTCGAGGACTTCCTGGCCGAGGTCGCGTTGGTCTCCGACGTCGACGCCTACGACGAGAACGGGGAGGGCGTGACGCTGATCACGCTCCACATGGTCAAAGGCCTCGAGTTCCCGGTCGTCTTCATGGTCGGCATGGAGGAGGGCCTGCTGCCTCATCAGCGCGCGCTGGACGAGCGGGAGGAGAACCCGTCGGCGGTGGGCGCGGCCACGGAGATGGCGGAAGAGCGGCGGCTCGCGTATGTAGGAATGACGCGCGCGAAGGACAGGCTCTACCTCAGCTGCGCGTTTCGCCGCCACCTGTACGGGCGCTCGCAGCCGGCGTTCCCCAGCCGCTTCCTGACCGACATCCCGCAGTCGATGCTTGCCGCGCCGCGGGGCAGCGCGCCGGTGGCGCCACCCCGGCAGGGGTACAAGGAGCGCTACCTGGAGAGGCAGGTCGAGGCTGCGCCCGCGCCGCCGCCGGTGCAGAGGTTCTCCAGCGGCGACCGCGTCACGCACCCGGCATTTGGAGCCGGCACGGTGGTCAAGAGCACGCTCACGCGCACAGACGAGGAGCTCGTCGTCAAGTTCGACAAGGTCGGGCTGAAGATCCTCAGCGGCATGCTGGCGCCACTGACCAGATGACGAAGGCGAAGAAGAGGAAGGCCGACCCCGCGGTCAGGGTCGAGGAGCTGCGGGTGGTGATCCGGCGGTACGAGCACGCGTACTACGTGCTGGACGCGCCCGAGGTGTCGGACGCCGAATACGACGCGCTCTTCCTCGAGCTGCGGCGGATCGAAGACGATAGGCCAGACCTGCTCACCCGGGACTCGCCGACCCAGCGTGTCAGCGGCGAAGCATCAGACCAGTTCGCCAAGGTGCGCCACCGCTCGCCGATGCTCAGCCTGCAGAACGCCTTCGACGAGGCGGAGATCCGCGGCTTCGACAAACGGGTGCGAGCGGCGGTCGGCGATAAGCTCGTCTACTGCGCCGAGCTCAAGATCGACGGCCTGGCGATGAGCCTGACCTACGCCAAGGGGAGGCTCCAGCGCGCGGCCACCCGCGGCGACGGCACCACGGGCGAGGACGTCACCGCCAACGTGCGCACGATCCGCAGCGTCCCCCTGAACATCACGCCGGCCAAGGGCCTGCCCGACGTGTTCGAGGTCCGGGGTGAGGTCTACTTCCCGATCGCGGGCTTCGAGAAGCTCAACCGCGAGATGGAGGCCGCGGGCAAGGCGCGGTTCGTCAACCCGCGCAACACCGCCGCGGGCAGCGTGCGCCAGATCGACCCCAACGTGACCGCCGGCCGCGACCTGCAGACGTTCATGTACACGCTCGACCCCGCCGGCCCGGCAAAGTCGCAATGGGACGTGCTCAACACGCTCGAGTCGATGGGCTTTCGCGTCAACAAGAACCGGCGCCGCCTCAACTCGATCGACGAGGTGATCGACTACCACGCCGAGTGGCAGCGCCGCCGCCACGAGCTCGAGTACGAGATCGACGGGATGGTGGTCAAGGTGGACGGCTTTGCGCCACAGCTCGAGCTCGGCTTCGTCGCGCGCTCCCCGCGCTGGGCGATCGCGTTCAAATACGCGCCGGAGCAAGCCGAGACCGAGGTCGAGGAGATCGCATGCTACGTCGGGCGCACCGGCGTGCTGACGCCAGTGGCGCATGTCAAGCCGGTGGTGGTGGGCGGCGTGACGATCCGCAACGTGACCATGCACAACGAGGCGCAGGTCAACGAGAAAGGCGTGTACGTGGGCGCGCGGGTGTCGATCCATCGCGCGGGCGACGTGATCCCCGAGATCGTCAGCGTCAAGGATCCGAAGCCGGGATGGAAGATGCCCGCGAACTGCCCGGTGTGCGGGGGGGAAGTCGTGCGCGAAGAGCCCTACATCGCGCATCGATGCATCAACCCCTTCTGCGGCGCCCAGCGTCTGGAGCGCCTGAGGCACTTCGCGGCGGTCATGGACATCGAAGGCCTGGGCTACGCCACCCTGACGCAGGTGATCGATCGCGGCGTGGTCGAGGACCCGAGCGACCTGTTTCGCCTGAGCATGGACCAGGTCAAGGAGCTCGAGGGGTTCGCCGACAAGTCGGCGGCAAACCTCGTCGACCGCATAGCAGCGAGCCAGCGGCCCGAGCTGTGGCGGTTCCTCGACGCGCTCGGCATCCCGCAGGTCGGTGAGGCCACCGCGATGCTGCTCGCCAACGACTTCGGCGCCATCGACAGGCTGCGCGACGCTTCAGAGGAGGACCTGCGGCGCGTGGAGGGCGTCGGCCCGAACATGGCGCACGAGGTCCACCAGTACTTCCACGGCGCCGGCGCGGAGCTCGTCGAGAAGCTGCTCGCCGTCGGGGTGACCCCGGAAGCGGTGGAAGCGGTCGGCGACGGACCTTTTACCGGCAAAACCTTTGTCTTCACCGGAACGTTGGAGACGATGAGCAGGCCGGACGCCGAGGCTCTCGTGCGCAAACTCGGAGGCAAGGCGGCCGGCAGCGTCAGCGCGAAGACCGACTACTTGGTCGCGGGCCCCGGGGCGGGCTCCAAGCTGGAGAAGGCACAGAAGTTGAAGCTGAACATCCTGGACGAAGAGCAGTTCAAGGCGTTGCTGCCCGGGTGAGGCGGTGGGCGTGGTGGACCCTGATCGCCGCCGCCGCGGCGCTGTTCTGGTGGGGATGGTTCGTCCTCGGCTTCCTCGGCGAGCCTTCGGCCGTCGACCGCGTCCGGGTCGCGCTGATCATGATCGGCGGCGGCTCGGTCGCGGTGGCGATCGGTTGCAGCGCGGCCGCGACCTGGATGCTGCTCGCGCGCCGAACCTAAGCTAAGCCTCGGCATGCCTCTCTCGAAGGACGAAGTCCGCCATGTCGCCATGCTTGCTCGGCTCGGCATCGCGCCGGGAGACGAGGCCTACTACGCCGAGCAGCTGAGCGGGATCCTCGAGCACATCGACCGCCTCCAGCAGCTCGACACCGAGGACATCCCGCCGACGGCGCAGGTGGTGGAGGTCGCTTCCCGTCTGCGTGAGGACGAGCCGCGCCCTTCGCTGACG
>VBJE01000215.1:31052-41302 GCA_005879675.1 Chloroflexota bacterium | reverse complement strand
TGGCGGTCAAGCTCGGGGCCGGATTCGTCCCCATCCGCAAGACCGGCAAGCTGCCGTGGACCACGGTGATGGAGTCGTACGACCTCGAGTACGGGACCGACTCGCTGGAGGTGCACTCGGACGCCATCCAGCCCGGCCAGTCGATACTGATCGTGGATGATGTCCTTGCCACGGGCGGCACCGCCTCCGCCGCCGTGCGCCTGATGCGCAAGCTCGGCGCGAACGTGATGGGCGTGCAGGTGTTGATCGAGCTCGGTTACCTCGAGGGCCGGCAGCGGCTCCAGGACGTCAAGCTCGTCAGCGAGATCGTGTACTGAGGAGATCGATTTGAAAGTAAGTTCCAGGGGCAACGATGTGAAGGACCTGAACCTCGCCACGCAGGGTCAGGATCTGATCGATTGGGCGGCGCGCGAGATGCCGGTGCTGAGCCTCATCCGCGAGCGCTTCGCCAAGGAGCAGCCGCTGAAAGACCTGCGCCTGGCGGCCTGCCTGCACGTGACGAGCGAGACGGCCAACCTCATGCTGACCCTCAAGGCCGGCGGCGCCGACCTCGCCCTGTGCGCGTCGAACCCGCTCTCCACCAACGACGCGGTGGCGGCGGCGCTGGCGTCGCACCACGGCATCAAGACCTACGCCATCCGCGGCGAGGACAACGACACCTACTACCAGCACATCGAGGCCGCGCTCGATCACCGTCCGCAGGTGACGATGGACGACGGCGCCGACCTGGTCTCGGTGCTGCACAAGTCGCGCCGCGACCAGCTGCCCGAGATCATCGGCGGCACGGAGGAGACGACGACGGGCGTCATCCGCCTGCGCGCGATGGCCGAGCACGGGGTGCTCGCGTACCCGATCGTGGCCGTCAACGAGGCCGACACGAAGCACATGTTCGACAACCGCTACGGCACCGGCCAGTCGACGATCGACGGCATCATCCGCTCGACCAACGTCCTGCTGGCCGGCAAGACGTTTGTCATCGCCGGGTATGGCTGGGTGGGCCGCGGGCTCGCGTCGCGCGCCAAGGGACACGGCGCCGACGTCGTCGTGACCGAGGTCGACTCGGTCAAGGCGCTCGAGGCGGCGATGGACGGGTTTCGCGTCATGACCATGGAGGGCGCCGCCAGGGAAGGCGACATCTTCGTCACGGTGACCGGCGACGTCAACGTCCTCGACCGCAAGCACTTCGCTGCCATGAAGGACGGCGCCATCCTCGCCAACTCCGGCCACTTCAACTCCGAGATCAACCTCAAGGCGCTGGACGAGCTCGCCACCGGCGTGCGCCAGGTCCGGCCGTCCGTCCAGGAGTACCGACTCGGCGACGGGCGGCGGCTGTTCCTGCTCGGCGAGGGAAGGCTCATCAACCTGGCCGGCGCCGAGGGCCACCCGGCCGCCGTGATGGACATGAGCTTTGCCAACCAGGCGCTGTGCGCGGAGTACATCGCCCGGAACGCCAAGCAGCTCGAGCGCAAGGTCTATGACGTTCCCGAGGAGATCGACGCGGAGGTCGCCAGGCTGAAGCTGAAGGCCATGGGCATCGTCATCGACACCCTGACCGAAGAACAGCGCCGCTACCTGTCTTCCTGGGAGGAAGGCACCTAACCTACACATCGGAATGTTCGGACCCGCTCGGCGCACCTGGGTGCTGGGCGGTGGGGGAGCGAGAGGCGCCGCGCAGGTCGGTGTGCTGCAGGCGCTCTTCGAGGCGGGCGTCGAAGCGCCGGCGGCGCTCGTCGGCACGAGCGTCGGCGCGCTGAACGGGGCGTCGATCGCCGCCTACCCCTCGCTGGCCGGGACCATGATGCTGAGGGAGGTCTGGCTGTCGCGCCAGGCCGCCGCGGTGTTCCAGGCGCACCCGCTCGGCGTGATTCTGTCCGGGCTCCGGCGTGACCAGCTCAGCGTGATGCCGCAGCAGAACGTGAGGCGGCTCATCGAACGGGCCGAGGCCCTGTCAGGAA
Organism: Chloroflexota bacterium; assembly: GCA_005879675.1. Lineage (GTDB taxonomy): Bacteria > Chloroflexota > Dormibacteria > Dormibacterales > Dormibacteraceae > 40CM-4-65-16. The sequence continues at coordinate 39,347 of VBJE01000215.1, read as the reverse complement.
TCGGGACCTTCGAGAAGCTGCGGGTTCCGCTCGCGGTCGTCGCCACCGACATGAACGCCGGCAAGCCGGCGGTCTTCCGGTCGGGCGACCTGACCCCGGCCCTGCTGGCCTCGACCGCGATCCCGGGCCTGTTCCCGTCGGTGCGCATACACGAGCGCGAGCACCTGGACGGCGGGGTGGTCGACAACACGCCGCTCAACACCGCGGTCGACGACGGAGCGAAGGATGTGCTCGCCATCAGCCTGATGGGCGGGGGCGAGTACGAGCAAGCTCCGAACAACATCCCGGAGCTGATCGCCCGGACCCTGCAGCTCTCGCTCCACCACCAGATGCTCAGCGACTACGAGCGCCTGCGGCAGCGGGCGCGCATCGTCGTCCTGTGCCCGATCACAGCTCCTACCGCCACCTGGGTGATGAAGCGCGAGCACGTCGAATCGGTGATCGAGGCGGCCCGCTCGGCGACCGCCGACCTGCTCCGCCAGCGCGGCACCAGGCTCTTCCGGCACTCGGGCGTCCATTACCTGCCTCTGGGTTAGCATTCAGACCGTCCCGGAGCGAACAACCTGGCGCTTGGGGGCCTGTCCAAACGGTGACGAGCCCTTGCCGGCGCGGGAAATTCAAAGGAGGACCGCATGCCGTCGCTGTTCACGTCCGAATCCGTCACCGAAGGCCACCCCGACAAGCTGGCCGACCAGGTCTCCGACGCCATCCTCGACGCCATCCTCGCCAAGGACCCGCTCGCGCGCGTGGCCTGCGAGGCGATCGTCACGACAGGGCTGGTGATCGTCGTTGGCGAGATCACAACCGACTGCTATGTCGACATCCCTCGGATCATCCGCCAGACCGTCCGCGAGGTCGGCTACACGCGCGCCAAGTACGGCTTCGACGCCGAGACATGCGGGGTGGTGAGCAGCATCGACGAGCAGTCGCCTGACATCGCCCAGGGCGTCGACGTGGGCGGCGCCGGCGACTCGGGCATGATGTTCGGCTTCGCGTGCGACGAGACGCCGGAGCTGATGCCGCTCCCGATCATGCTGGCGCATCGCCTCGCTCGCCGGCTGGCGGAGGTGCGGCGGAACAAGACGCTGAGCTACCTCCGTCCGGACGGCAAGGTCCAGGTGACCGTGCGCTACGGCGACGACGGCAGGCCGGCCGGAGTCGACAACGTCGTGGTGTCGACGCAGCACCATGACGAGGTGGCGGTGGAGCAACTGCGCGCGGACATCACCGAGCACGTCATCGACGCCATGATCTCCGCCGATGTTCGCAACGGCTCTGTGCGCTCTTTCATCAACCCGACCGGGCGTTTCGTGATCGGTGGCCCCGTCGCGGACGCGGGCCTGACCGGGCGCAAGATCATGGTCGACACCTACGGCGGCTACGCGCGCCACGGCGGAGGCTGCTTCTCGGGCAAGGACCCGACGAAGGTCGATCGCGCGGGCGCGTACGGAGCCCGGCATGTGGCCAAGAACATCGTTGCCGCGGGGCTCGCGAGCAAGTGCGAGGTCCAGGTGTCGTACGCGATCGGCGTCGTCAAACCCGTGGCCATCCGCGTCGACACCTTCGGTACGGGCAAGGTTCCCGAGTCCTCCATCGCCTCGGCGGTGAACAAGCTGTTCGACCTCAGCCCGCTCGGCATCATCAAGGAGCTCAATCTCCGGCGGCCTCTCTTCCGCCAGACCGCCGCCTACGGCCATTTCGGCCGCACCGACATCGACGCGCCGTGGGAGTCGACCGCGCGGGCGACCGAGCTCGCCGAAGAGCTGTCCCTGAAGGCGTGAGCCGCACCGTCGCCGTCATTCCGGCCGGAGGCGCCGGGACACGCCTGTGGCCCCGCTCGCGCCGGGCGACGCCCAAGCACGTGCTTCCGCTCGGCGAGCGCGGCCGGCCCCTGCTTCGCGCCAGCTATGACCGGGCGAAGAAGGTCGCCGACGAGATCTTCGTCCTGACCGAGACGCGGCAGCGTGAGATCATCGCCTCGGTCCTGCCGGAGGTCGACGCCGATCACCTCATCCTCGAGCCTTCGGCGCGCGGCACGACCAACGCCTATGGGCTGGCGGCGCTGACTCTAAGCCGGCTCGTTCCCGGGGCGGTGATGATCGCGCTGCCCGCGGACCATGTCGTGCGCGGCACGGCTCAGGCCGCCCGGGCGGTGCGCACCGCGGTCCAGGCGGCGGCGTCGAGGGATGTGCTGGTGACGGTCGGACTGAAACCGACGTTCCCGTCCACCGGCCTCGGCTACATCCACGCTCCCGGCCGGCCCAACCGCGGAACGCTGCGCGTCAAGCGCTTCATCGAGAAGCCCGCCGCCGCGACCGCGAAACGCTTCCTGCGCGAGGGCGGCTACTACTGGAACCTTGCCTGGTTCTCGTGGCGGGTCGACGTATTCATCGAGGAGCTCGCTCGGCATGCGCCACGGCACCTCGCCGGGCTGCGCAAGGTGATCGCCGCGCGCGATTCGGGCGACGAGGCGGCGGCCGCCCGCGTCTACCGGCGGCTGCCGGTCGAGGTCGTCGACCGCAGCGTGATGGAAAAGACCGACAGGCTCGTCCTCGTGCCGGCGGCGTTCGACTGGGCGGACATCGGCAATTGGGCCGAGCTCGGCGTCCGGGTCCATGCGGACGCCCGCGGCAACTCGGTCGAGGGCGAGGCCGTGCTCGTGGACACGACCGGCAGCCTGGTCTTCGGCGACCGCAGGCTCGTGGCCGCGATCGGCCTCGAGGACATGATCATCGTCGACACCGAGGACGCGCTCCTCGTGGTTCCGCGCTCGCGCGCGCAGGACGTCCGCAGGGTCGTGGACGTCCTCAAGCGGGCGCGTAAGACCCGCTACCTTTAGGCGAAATGAGCGCTCAGCAGATCAAGTTCGGCACTGATGGATGGCGAGGCATCATCGCCGACGACTTCACCTTCGGGAACCTGCGCCGGGTGGCCCAGGGCACAGCGCAGTACATGAAGTCGCGGTCGAGCGAGCCGCTCGCGATCGTCGGCTACGACTGCAGGTTTGCCTCCGAGGATTTCGCCCAGGCGGTGGCGACCGTCTTCGCGGCCAACGGCATCAAGACGCTGGTCTTCGACCGCCCGTCGCCGACCCAGGTCGCCTCCTGGACGGTCATCGACCGCAAGGCCACCGGCGGCATCGCCATCACCGCGAGCCACAACCCCTACCAGTTCAACGGCTACAAGTACAAGACCGAGACCGGCAGCGCGGTCCCGACCGAGGTCATCGCCGAGCTCGAGCGCAACATCAACGCGCTCGAAGACGTGCCTGCGCCCGAGCGAACCGTCACGCACGGGCTCGTGACCTCGTACGACCCGCGCCCCGCGTACTACGCGCAGATCGCGCGCATGGTCGACGTGGACGCGATCAAGAACGCGGGCCTTCGTCTCGTCCACGAATGCATGTATGGGTCGGGGTACGGATACATCGCCGAGATGATCGGCGGAGGCAGGACGACCGTGACCGAGCTGCACAACCAGCGGAACCCACTGTTCGGCGGCATCAACCCGGAGCCGATCCCGCCCAACATCGATTCCACGATCGCGCTCATGAAGGTCGGCAGCCAGGACCTGTGCATCTGCACCGACGGCGACGCCGACCGAGTGGGCATCATCGACGAGACCGGACGCTTCATCAACCAGCTCCAGGTCTTCGCGCTGCTGATGCTCTACCTGTTCGAGACGCGCGGCATGCGCGGACCTGTGGTCAAGACCGTAAACATGACGGCGATGGTGGACAAGCTCGGGGCCGAGTACGGCGAGCGCGTGTATGAGGTGCCGGTCGGGTTCAAGAACGTCGCCCCGAAGATGATGGAGACGAACGCGCTGCTCGGCGGAGAGGAGTCCGGCGGCTTTGCCGTCCGCGGGCACATCCCCGAGCGCGACGGCATCCTGATCGGTCTGCTCTTCGCCGACATGATGGTCAAGACGGGCAAGTCGGTCTCCAGGATCCTCGCCGACCTCGAGCAGCGCGTCGGGCCGCACGCGTATGCGCGGCACGACATCCATCTGCAGCGCGACACGTACGGGAGCGACCGCAAGCGGATCCTCGAAACGCTCGAGAACAACGAGCCCAACGAGATCGCGGGCGTGGCCGTACAGCGCATGCGCTCGGACGACGGCTTCAAGTTCTACCTCGCCGACGGCAGCTGGGTGCTCCTGCGTGCCAGCGGCACCGAGGCGCTCATCCGCATCTACTCCGAAGCCGCGGACAGCGAGGCGGTCGAGGCGCGGCTCCGCGCCCTGGAAGACATAGTTGGGATCAGGCAGCATGCCGGAGCCTCCTGAGTTCGGAAGGGTCGAAGACCACAAGGTCGACAAACCCTGGGGCTACGAGCTCCGCTGGGCGATCACCGATCGCTATCTGGGCAAGGTCCTCCATCTGAAAAAGGGCGAGGCGCTTTCGCTCCAGTACCACGAGCGCAAGGACGAGTGCCAGTACGTGATCAGGGGCGTGGTCGAGGTCGAGCTGGGCGGCGCAGAGGGTGAGCTGGTGACCCACCGGATGAAGGCGGGGGACACGCTTCACATCACGCCGGGCACGCGCCACCGCATCACCGCGATCGAGGATGCCGACATCTTCGAGGTCTCGACGCCCGAGATCGACGACGTCGTGCGGCTCGAGGACCGGTACGGGCGTGCTTAAATTCCCCCCTCGAGAACCATGAAGCTGCCCCCGATGCTGGTGGAGAGGGCCGTTGCCTCCGACTCCGCCGCCAAGTCAGATCGCGACCGGTCCTTTCTCATCTTCGCGTCCGTCGTGCTGGTGGCGATCGCGCTGGGGTTCAAGTCCGAGCTGCTCGGTCCGGGCCAGGTCTGGGCGATTGCGCTCGGCCTGGTCATCGTCGCCTCGCCGGCGCTGCTGGGCTACCTGCGCGGCGCCGAGGAGTTCCCGCGGATCGAGCACTACATCCCCGTCGCCCTCGGCGCGACCACCCTCGCCGGCCTGTCGCTGCTCGTGCCCGAGCTGTGGAAGTACCTCGTCCTGACGGCCATGTTCGCTGCGGAAAAGCGCGGCCACCTCGTGCTGCAGGAGACCATCCTCGTGCTCGTGCTGGCGGGCGCCTACCTGGTGATCGTGACCCTGCCCTTCAACCCGATCCTGCGGCTGCTGTGGATCTTCACCATCACCTTCCTCGCCTCTTACCGCAGCTTTCGCATCAACGGCGCGGCGATCGCGCCGCGGCGGGGGTTCATCTTCGCCCTGTTCGTGGGCCAGGTGGTCACGTTCCTCGCGTGGGCGATCACCGCGCTCTCGCTCTATCTGGTCGTCAACGAGGGCACGTTCGCGGTGATGCTGCTGTTCGCCTGGTACATCAACCGTGGGCTTGTCAGGCACACGGTCGAGGACAGCTTCACGCGCAACGTCGTCCTCGAGTACGGCGCCTTCGCCGTGGTCCTGATCTACCTGTTCGTCTCGAGCTACCAACCGGGCCGGTAGCTCGCCTCGTCCGGGGGGCTGAGGAGGGCGATAGTCCGGACTATCGGCTCGTTTCGCGCCCAGGAATGGGCGTTGGTCCGGACTATCGGCCTGGGCGACCAGCGAGCGGGGGCGACCGGCGGCGCAGGCCGTCACATTCCCAGGTAGGCCTTCTGCACCTCTTCCGAAGCCAGAAGCTCGCGCCCGGTGCCGTGCTGCACGATCACCCCGCTCTCCAGGACGTAGCCCCTGTTCGCAACCTCGAGCGCCTTGTTTGCGTTCTGCTCGACGAGCAGCACCGTCGTCCCCTGCGAGTTGATCTCCCGCACGATGCTGAAGATCGTCTCGATCAGGATCGGCGCCAGGCCGAGCGACGGCTCGTCGAGCATCATCACCTTGGGCCGCGCCATCAAGGCCCGGCCCATCGCGAGCATCTGCTGCTCGCCGCCGGACAGCGTGCCCGCGATCTGGGTGCGCCGCTCGAGCAGGCGCGGGAAGAGCCTGAAGACGCGCTCCAGGTCGGACGCGATGCCGGCCTTGTCGTTGCGCGAGTAGGAGCCCATGAACAGGTTGTCGCCGACCGACATGCGAGGGAACAGGCGCCGGCCCTCGGGCGACTGGGAGATGCCGAGCTCCACGATCCTGGAGGGCCGCGTCCGCGAGATGTCTTGACCCTCGAACGTGATCGTTCCGCTCTGCGGGTGCATCAAGCCGGAGATCGTGCGCAGGGTCGTCGTCTTGCCCGCTCCGTTGGAGCCGATCAGCGCCACGACCTCGCCCTTCTCGACCTTGATGCTGACGCCGCGCAGGGCCTGGATGCGGCCGTAGAAAGCGTCGACGCCCTCCAGCTCCAGCAGCGGCATCGGTCTACGCGGACTTGCCGAGGTAGGCTTCGATCACGCGGGCGTCCTTGCGCACCTCGTCCGGGCTGCCCTCGGCAATCTTCTCCCCGTGGTCGAGGACCACGATCCGCTCCGAGATGCCCATCACGACCTTCATGTCGTGCTCGATCAGGAAGACCGTGATCCCGCGAGTCAGGATCTTCTTGACGAGTGCCATCAGCTCGACCTTCTCCTGCGGCGTGAAGCCGGCAGCCGGCTCGTCGAGCAGAAGCAGCTTCGGCTCCGTGGCGAGAGCGCGGGCAATCTCGAGCCGGCGCTGCTGGCCGTACGCGAGGTTGCGCGCGTACTGGTTGGCGTGCTTGGCGATGCCGACGAAGCGCAGCAGCTCCATCGCTTCCTCGGTGACGCGTTCCTCCTCCCGCCGCTCCCGCGGAAGCTTGAACAGCGACTCCCAGACCTTGGCCTTCATGCGCACATGACGGCCGACGCGCACGTTGTCGAGGCACGACATGTAGTCGAAGAGCCTGATGTTCTGGAACGTCCGGGCGATCCCGTACCTCGCCACCTGGTGCGGCTTGAAGCCCGTGATGTCGCGACCGTCGAAGACGACGCGCCCGCTCGTCGGCTGAAACAGCCCGGTCACGTTGTTGAACAGCGTCGTCTTGCCCGCGCCGTTGGGCCCGATGAGGGCGAAGACCTCGCCGCGCTTGATGTGCAGGCTCACGTTGTCGACGGCGACCAGTCCGCCGAACCTCTTGGTGAGGCCCGTCAGCTGGAGAATGTCGTCGCGGGTTTCCTCGCTCATGCGTTCGCCTGCTCGACCGCCGCTTCCTCTTCCTGGACCGCCGCGTGCTTCAGCTCCTGCTCCCGCACGCGGCTCGGCAGCAGGCCCTGAGGCCGCAGCAGCATCATCCCGACGAGGATGCCGCCATAGATGATGAAGTTCAGTCGCTGCGTCGCCTCGCCGAGGCCGGGCCAGTCGCCGCTGCTCTGGTTGAGCGAGCCAAGACCGACGCTGTTCGCGAGCGATGTGACGTTCTGCGGCAGGCCCGGGATCAGGTAGAAGACCACGTAGTACATCGCGAGCGCGCCGACGATGACGCCGGTGATGTTGCCCATGCCGCCCAGCACGACCATGACGAGCACCGTGATGGAGACGATGAACAGGAAGTTGTCGGGGCTGACAAGGGCCACGTCCGCGGCGTAGTACGCGCCGGCGAAACCGCTGAACGAGGCGCCGATGGAGAACGCCAGCAGCTTGGTGGTGACGGTGTTGATGCCCATTGCCGCGGCCGCGACCTCGTCCTCCCGGATCGCCATCCAGGCCCGTCCCAGCCGGGACTTGTATAGGTTCGTGACCAGGATGACCGCGCCGGCGATGAGGACGCAGATGAGCACGTAGTACGCGACCGGGTCGGTGTTGAAGCTGAAGGGGGAGACGACCTTGAAGTCGCCGTCGCCCGACCACGGCCCCTGGACCCACGCGGGGAGGAGGGGCTGGTCGATGAGGCCGATGGCGTTTATGCCCCCGGTCCACTGGTCGAAGTTGTAGAAGAGCTGGGGGACGATCTCGCCGAACCCGAGGGTGACGATGGCGAGGTAGTCGCCACGCAGACGGAGCGTGGGGAAGCCGAGGATCACGCCGAAGATCGCCGCCATCATCATGGAGACGAAGATCAGGATCCAGAAATTGCCGTGCAGGGCGTGGTGCGCGGGCGACGACGCGAGCTGCGGCGAGGCCAGGAGTGCGTACGTGTAGGCACCGATGGCGAAGAAGGCCGCGTAGCCGAGGTCGAGGAGGCCCGCGAAGCCGACCACGACGTTGAGCCCGATCGCGAGCAGCACCCAGTAGCCGGCGTACGTGGCGTGGGAGACGAGGGCGGTGCCCCCGGTCGCGTAGATGGTCACCAGGGGAAACAGGAGCGCGACGATGATGAGGATGCCGTACACGGCGGTGTCGCGGTCGCGGATGCGGTCGCGCAGGTTCAGGCGTCCGAATGGTGACGGCCGCCGCGCCACGGTGGCGTTGCTCAT
>VBJE01000215.1:0-30995 GCA_005879675.1 Chloroflexota bacterium | reverse complement strand
GATCACCACCTGCGTCCACTTGCCGCCTATGTAGATGTCGCTGAACGCGGCGGTGAGGCCGATGATGAGGCCCCCGATCGCCGCTCCCGGGATGTTGCCGATGCCGCCGAACACCGCGGCCGTGAACGCGATGAGGCCTGTGCGGAAGCCGAGCTGGTAGTAGACGGTGTTGTAGTACAGGCCGTAGATGACGCCGCCGGCGCCGGCCAGGACCGCGCCGATGAAGAACGTCGCGGAGATCGTGCGGTTGATGTCGATGCCCATCAGCTGCGCGGCGTCACGGTCCTGGGCCGTGGCGCGCATCGCCTTGCCGAGCTTCGTCCGGTTGATGAAGACCGCGAGCAGGGCGACCAGCACGGCCGAGGTGACGACGACGAAGATGTCCTTGAAGCCGAAGAACACGCCGGCCACCGTCGTCGTCCAGGGCGGCAGGATGTTCGGGAAGTGGACGGTGGCCGGACCCTTCCACAGGAACATCACGCCCTCGAGGAAGAACGACATGCCGATGGCCGTGATGAGCGGGGCGAGGCGAGGGGCGTTCCGCAGGGGCCGGTAGGCGACGCGCTCGATCCCCACGTTGATGCCGCCCATGATCAGCATCACGACCGGGAAGATGATCACCAGAGTGATCAGGTTGAGGGCGTTGAAAGATCCCTCGGTGACGGCGAACAGGCCGAGGATGCTCGTGCCGATGTAGGCGCTAAGCGTGAAGACGTCGCCGTGCGCGAAGTTGATCAGCTCGATGATGCCGTAGACCATGGTGTAGCCCAGGGCGACGAGGGCAAAGATCGCGCCCTGTGTCAGGCCGAATACGGCGGTCTGGGCGAAGTTGCCAGGGTCTCTGACCGCCTCTGACACCAGAAGGACAACCGCGGTTCCGCACAGGATGTAGAAGCCGTAGTCGGGAAGGCTCATGCCTGCCCACCTCAGGGTCCGGAACCGCTTGAGGGCGGTTGTGCCTCTCTCTACGGCGCCCGCGTCCAGTGCTTCCCTCCTCAAGAGTCAAAAGGGCGAGGAGGCCTTGACGGCCTCCTCGCTGGAATTTGGGCTAAAAGACTACTAGCTGGTCTTCGCGAAGTCGAACTGTGTCTTCCAGACGAAGCATGCGTTGGCGGCCTTCTTGCCGCAGACGCCGGTCGAGTTCTTGACGTCGTCCGCGCTCAGGCCGGTCTTGACCTCGTAGATCGAGACGATCTTCAGCGTGGTGTCGCCGTTCTTGTCGAAGCCGTAGTTGCCGATCACGCCCTGGAAGCTCGTGATCTTCTCCATCGCGTCGCGGACCTGCTTGCGGGTCGGCATGTTGCCGCCGTTGGACTTGATGGCGTTGCCGATCGCGGTCATCAGGATGTTGGCCGCGTCGTACGCCTGCATCGTGTAGCCGCCGAAATCGTTCGCGCCGGTGAACGCCTGGCGGAACTTGGCGATGCTGTCCTTGGCTCCCTGCACCTGCGTGGCGTCGGCGCCTGCCGAGGTGGCCAGGATGCCGGACTCGTTGCCGGACGCCTGGTCGACGCAGTCGGTGGTCTCGATGCCGTCACCGCCGCCTAGCGGGGCGTTCCAGCCGATCTGCTTCATCTGCGCCCGTGGGATGCAGATGTTCTGGTCGTCGGTGCCGCCCACGTACAGCGCCTGGGCGGATCGCATGGACTGGAGCAGGGACTGGAACTGGGTGCCCTGCTGGTCCTTCTTGTACGACTGGTGCTTGACCACGGTGCCGCCGAGCTTCTTGAACTCGGCCTCGAACGCGCCTGCAATGCCGACGCCGAAAACCGTGCTGTCGTCGAGGATGGAGACGGTCTTGAGGCTCAGCTGCTTGTACATGTAGTCGGCCATGGCCGGCCCCTGGTAGTCGTCAGTCGTGACGACGCGCCAGTAGTTGTTCGGGTTGCTGCCCCGCAGGTCCTGCGGGTGGTACGCCGTGGTGCAGGACGGGATGTCCTTGGTGAGGCACGGGTTGGTGTTCGCCGGGCTGATCATGACGAAGTTCTTCGGGGCGGCGATCGGGATCTCCGCCTTCGCGACGGCGGAGTTGTAAGGCCCGATCATGCCCATGTAGGCAGTGTCGTCGAGCATCTGCCTGACGTTCGCAACGCCGGCGTCCGCGTTGTAAGAGCCCTGCCGGCAGTCGTCGAAGCTCGTATACGCGATGTTGAAGCCTTCGACGCCTCCCGCGGCGTTCTTCTGGTCGACGGCGAACTTGACGCCGTTGGAGGTCGACTGGCCGCCTGTGGTGCAGACCGGGAAGTCGGAGCCGATCTTGATCGTGCCCTTGCTACCGCCACCACCACCGCCGGTGGTGCCTCCGCAGGCGAAAGCGACCATCGTCGCTACGGTGAGGACTACCAGTCCCCTAGCTCGAACCATTTGGTTCCCCCTTGTGCTTGTTGGGAGGCAAAGCGCAAACCACACCGAACGCCTCCCATCACTTGCCGCCCTCTTCCCAACTCGCGTCGGGGCGAGAGTGCGCCGGCGGCGAGTGCGGCCACATGGGATGGCCGAACTGCTACTCCGAGGCAAACTATCGACTTCGAAGGCCCTTCAAGTCAAGTCGGACTTGCGCCGGGGCCCCATCAATAAGGTAAGCGGGCGCTGTAGTCGACCACCCCGGCCGGCTTCCAGGCGGCCCGCGCGTCGGGGCCGGGCGCCTCGAAGATCGAGATCACCCTGTTCGTGGTGTCGCCGGCGGCGTCGAAGCCCAGGTTGCCTGTGGCCCCGGCCAGGCCGGAGGTCTCGGCAAGCGCGGAAACCACCCGGGGCCGTGAGGGCAAATCGCCGCCAGAGGCCCTGATCGCCCGATCGAGGGCCGCGTACAGGACCGCCGTCGCGTCGTAGGCGACCAGTGCGTACGGGCCGTAGGCGGCGCTGCTGCCGGACGCGGCCTTTAAGTCCTGGACGAGACGCCGCGCGCCCGGGAGCGACGAGGCATCGGCGATGGGAACGGTGGCGTAGATGCCGGCGCTGTTCTGGCCGGCGGCGCGGATGCACTGCGGGTCGTGCGCGATGCCGTCCCCGCCGAGGAAGGGCGTCGCCTCGCCGGCAGCGAACAGGGGCGCCATCTGGGCCCGGATCGCGCAACCGGCGCCGCTTCCGCCGCCGTAGTAGACGGCCTGCGCGCCGTCGGCCTTCATCCGCGCCAGGAATGCCTGGACGTCCGCCTTGCCATTCGGATCGGCGTCGAGGCGTCCGAGCACGCTGCCGCCCAGACGCTGGAGTCGGGCGCTGAAGGCCGACGCCAGCCCCTGCCCGTATGACTCGTGGTCGGAGATCACGGCCGCGCGCAGGACGTGGAGCGTCGTGAACGCGAAGTCCGCGGCGGCCGCGCCCTGCAGATCGTCGGTCACGGTCAGACGAAAGAAGTTGTTGGTGCGCGCGGGCCTGAGCTCGGAGGACGAGGGAAGACCCGCCGCCTTGCAGCTGATCGCCATACGCGCCGGGTTGAGCATGGCGGGGATGTAGACGTCGCGCGTGAGGCAGGGGTTGCCCGTGGCGGGGCTCACCATGGCGAGGCCCGCCGAGTTGGCGATGGGGATCTCCTTCCGCGCCACCGCTCCGTCGAACGGGCCGATCATCGCCACCACGCTCGCGTCCGACACGAAGTGGTCGACGTTCGAAGCGCCCCGCACCGGGTCCGGCGTGCCCCCGCCCGCGTCATCCCGGACGTCCAGCGTCACCTGGAAGCCGTCGAGAGTGGGGTGCGTCTGGACGAAGAAGCGGACGCCGCTGAGCGCCGGCGTTGCCGCCCGACCCTCAGGACCGGTCAGAGGAAGGTCGACGCCGATCCGCAGCACCTTCCCGACAGGGGTGGGTGACGACGTGCTGCACGCGGCCGTCAGCGCCAGCAGCGCCGCGGCGCCCGCGGCGACGGAGGTTCTCATCGGGACAAGAGGATGACATCGGCCCCGCGCCACTGAGTAGTTCGTATACTCAGCATTCCTTTCGAGCCCTTAACCCGCCATAGGAGCGCGCCTGATTGAAGACGGAGACCAGCGAACACCTCAAACCGCGGTCGCAGTATGCGGAGGACGCGGTGCAGCTTGCCATCACCGGCAAGTGGGACGAGGCGGTGAAGCTGAACAAGTTCATCATCGACAGCTTCGGCGCCGACGAGGAGACGCAGAACCGCCTCGGTAAGGCGCTGTCGGAGCTCGGCAAGCTGAAGGACGCGAAGGCCGCCTACGAGGCCGCGCTCAAGCTCAACCCGATGAACAACATCGCCAAGAAGAACGCCGCGCGCATCAACGCCCTGCTGCACCAGAAGGAAGGGCTCAAGGTTGGCGGCGTCAGGGTCGACCTCAACCTGTTCGTCGAGGAGATGGGCAAGACCGTGATCACCACGGTCGACGCTCCGCCGACCGCCGCCATCTCGTCCAAGGTGGCGGCCGGAGACGTCGCCGAGCTCAAGGTCGAAGGCGACAGCATCCTCGCCGAGACGTCGCGCGGGGTACGGATCGGAACCCTCGAGGCCAAGCTTGCGCGCCGGCTGATCAAGTTCATGCGCGGCGGCAACCGCTACCAGGCCGGGGTTACCTCGGTCGATGGCAACACGGTGAAGCTCATCGTCCGCGAGACCTACCAGGACCCACGATTCGCCGGCAAGCCCAGCTTCCCGATGCGGCGCAAGCGCGAGGTCGAGTTCCGGCCATATACGAAGGAGAGCCTGCTCGCGCGCGAGGTCGAGGTGTTCACCGATGAGGAAGGCGGCGAGGCGCTGGCCGAGGAGCCGGCCGGAGACGACATCGAAGAAGGTATGCACGCCGTCGAGGACGAAGCCGAGACGATCGACTTCTCCGACGACGCCGACGCCGATGCCGAGGAAGATGAAGACGAAAGCTGATTCTCAGCAGGCCGCGGCCCGGAGGTTTCTTCACCGACCCTAAGCCACAGCTGGGTGGGGTGCCCGGCTTTCGCGACCTCCTTCCCGCCGAGGCGGAGGTCCTTCGCGAGGCACAGGAATCGCTCCTGGCCGAGATGCGGCGGTGGGGTTACCGCCACGTCATCACGCCTCTTGTCGAGAGCATGGACGTGCTCGATCTGGGCCTCGGCGTCGACCAGCGGCGCCGCCTGTACAAGTTCACGGACGCGCGGGGCGACATCGTCGCGCTCGTGGGCGAGCGGACCGTGCCCGTCGCGCGACTGGTGGCCGGAAAGCTGCGCGGCGCGGCGCTGCCGCTGCGGCTCTGCTATGCGGGGCCGGTGGTATCGACCGACGAGGCGCGGTTCCATCACCGCCGCGAGACCTACCAGGTCGGCGCCGAGCTGATCGGCGCGTCCGGAGCGGTCGCCGATGCGGAGGTCATCGCGCTGGCCGCGCGATGCATGGAGGCGACAGGGATCCGCCGCTATCAGATCGATGTCGGCCACGCCGAGTTCTTCCACGGGATCATGGACGCGGTCCAGCTGCCGGACGACGTCAAGGGCGGCGTGCGCGCTGCGCTGGCGGCCCGCGACTTCGTCACCCTCGAGTCGCTGCTCGAAGGCACGCCGCTGAAGTCCGCCGAGCACGAGCTGCTGCTTCGCTTCCCTGCCCTGCGTGGCGGGCCCGAGATCCTGGAGGCGGCCGGCGGGCTGGTCCGCAACCGGCGTTCGGAGGCAGCCCTGTCCGAGCTCGGCCGCGTGCGCGAGCTGCTGATCGCGCACGGCATCGGCGACGTCGTGATCCTGGACCTGGGCGCGATTCGCGACTTCGACTACTACACCGGCGTGACGTTCGAGGGCTACGGCCCGGACTTCGGCCGGCCGGTGGCCCAGGGAGGCCGTTACGACGGGCTGCTCGCGCGCTTCGGCCGGCCGGCGCCCGCGACCGGTTTCGTGGTCCAGCTCGACCTCGTGTCCGAGATGCTCGCCCGCGCTCCGCGCCCGCCGGCCCTGCCGCGCCTGGACGCCGCCGTCGCGTGGAGAGGCGCGGGCCTGGGCACCGCGCTTCGTTTGGGCTCCACCCTTCGCCTCTTCGGCATGCGCGCGGTAGTGGACACGGAACCGCGAAGCCAGACCGAGGCCAAGGCGTGGTGGCGGGCGGTGGGGGCTGCCAACCTGGTCCACTGCCGCGGCGAGGGGGACGTGGCGTGGTCCTCGGACGGCCAGCGGACGCGGAACCTGCCGCCGGAGCAGGTGGCGGCGCGAATTGCGGGAGGCGGTGAGTGATCCAGCGCGAGGCGGTCTCGATCGCCCTTCCGACCGGTGTCTTGATGAGCGGCGCGCTGGGCCTGCTCACCCGCTCGCGCCTGATGAGCGTGAGCGCCGAAGAGCTGGGCAGGCAGCTCCTGGTCGAACGGTCGGGCCTGCGCGTGATCCTGGTCCGACCGGCTGACGTGCCCGCATACGTGGACCACGGGGCGGCCGACCTCGGCATCGTCGGCAAGGACATCCTGTGGGAGTCGCCCGGCTATCACTACGAGCTGGTCGACCTGTGCTTCGGCGCGTGCCGGCTCGTGCTGGCCGTACCCGATGCTTCAAGGCTGGACGGGCCCGAAACGTGGCCGCCGCTGATCAGGATCGCGACCAAGTACCCGCGGACCGCGACCGCCTGGTTCGAGGCGCGTGGCCAGGCGGTGGAGGTGGTCCAGCTGCACGGCTCCGTCGAGCTGGCGCCCCAGGTCGGTCTAGTCGACGGCATCGTCGACCTCACCGCGACCGGCCGGACCCTGCGCGAGAACGGGCTGCGCGTCGCCGGCGTCCTCGGGGCTTCGACCGCGCGGCTGATCGCCAACCAGGCGAGCCTCAAGACACGGACGGAATCGGTGCAGTCGGTCGTATCGAAGCTCAGGGAGGCGACGGGCGATGACCGTTAGGCGCTTCGACGCCGCGGCCTGGAGGCAATCGCCGCTGTCGCGCGGACGGTTCGACCTGGCAGGCTTCGGCTCCGAGCGCGCGGCGGTCGCCGAGATATGCGCCTTGGTTCGTGACGAGGGCGACGCCGCCCTCCGCGAGCTCGGCCTGCGGTTCGACGGCTGGGCCCCCGCCCAGGGGGAGGGATTTGAGGTCGCGCGCGAGGAGCTCGAGTCGTCGTCGGCCGGCCTGCCGGCCGCCGACCGGTCGGCGCTCGAGTTCGCCGCGGCGCGGATCCGCGATTTCCACGAGCGGCAGCTGCCGCAACCCGCGTCGGCCGGTCGGGCGAGCATGCGTATGGTCGCCCGGCCCGTCGCTCGCGCCGGGGTGTACGCGCCCGGCGGCCGCGCGGCCTACCCGTCGACCGTGCTGATGACGGCCATCCCGGCGCGCGTCGCGGGTGTGGCGGAGGTCGTCCTCGCGACGCCTCCTCGGCGTGACGGCAGCGTGCCGGCGGCGATCCTCGCTGCGGCGCGCATCGCCGGCGTCGATGCCGTGTATCGGGTCGGCGGCGCGCAGGCGATCGCCGCCCTCGCCTATGGCACCGAGAGCATTCCGCGGGTCGACGTCGTCGCCGGGCCCGGCAACGTCTACGTGACGCTGGCCAAGCGAGAGGTCTTCGGCGCGGTCGGCGTCGACGGCATCGCGGGCCCGACCGAGGTCGTGGTCCTGGCAGACGATGAGGCCCGACCGGACTTCGTCGCCGCCGACCTGGCGGCGCAGCTGGAGCACGACCCGATGGCGTGGGGTGTCCTGGTCACCGACTCGGAGCGGCTCGCGGCTCGCGCCGTCGAAGAGCTGGAGGACCTCCTGGGCGGGCTCGAGCGCGCCGAGATCATCCGCCAGGCCAACTGCTGCGTCATCGTGGCGCGCGACATGGACGAAGGGGTGCGCATCGTCGACGACTTCGCGCCGGAGCACCTGCTGATCGTCGCCGCGGACGCCGAGTCGCTGGCGTCGCGGGTGCGTAACGCGGGAGCGATCTTCGTCGGGCCCTACGCCACCGTGCCGCTGGGGGACTACACGGCGGGGCCGAACCACACGCTCCCTACCTCGGGCGCGGCGCGGTACGCGTCGCCGCTCGGCGTCCACACCTTCATCAAGCGGACCAACATCCTTGCCCTCGGCCGCGAGGACGTGGAGACGCTCCGCGACGCCACGCTGCGCCTGGCCGCGCTCGAAGGTCTGGGCGGTCACGCTCACGCGGTGGAGGTTCGTCTTGAGTAAGAGGAAGGCGCAGGTGACCCGCAAGAGCAAGGAGACGAAGCTTGCCGCGACTGTCGCCCTGACTGGACGCGGGCGGATCCAGGTCTCGACCGGCCTGCCGTTTCTCGACCACATGCTCGAGCAGGCCGCTCGCTATGGCGCCTTCGACCTGACGCTGCGGGGCGCCGGGGACGTGCACGTCGACCCGCATCACCTGGTCGAGGACGCAGGCATCGTCGTCGGGCAGGCCCTGTCGCAGGCTCTTGGCGACCGCGCCGGCATCGCGCGCTTCGCGGCGGCTTACGCGCCGCTCGACGAATCGCTGGCCCGGGTGGTGATCGACCTCGGCCGGCGGCCCTACCTCTCCTACAACGTCGGCGTGCGCGGCCGGATCGGCACGCTCGAGTCCGAGGTGCTCGAAGAGTTCTGGCGCGCGCTGTCGATCCACCTCGGGGCCACGGTCCACGTCGACGTCGTGCGGGGTCGGAACCGCCACCACATCGTCGAGGCGACGTTCAAGGCGCTGGGGCTGGCCCTGCGCCAGGCCATGGAGGTGACCGGAGCGGGCGGAGTCCCTTCGTCGAAAGGCTTGCTGGGTTGATCGCGATCGTCGACTACGGCGTCGGCAACATCCGCTCCGTCGAGCGGGCCCTGACAGAGGTGGGCGCGGAGCCCCGCCTGGTCGCCGAGCCGGACTTGCTGGACGCCGCGGACGGCATCGTCCTGCCCGGGGTCGGGGCTTTCGCGCCCGCGCTCGCCAAGCTCCACGAGCGAGGACTGGGGCGGCGGATCGTCGAGCTCGCTCGCCGCGGCAAGCCGGTGCTCGGCGTCTGCCTCGGCTACCAGCTGCTGTTCGAGGAGTCGACCGAGCGCGGCCGCCACGAGGGATTGGGGCTGCTTCCGGGTCGCGTGGTCGAGGTCCGGGATAGCGAACGCCTGCCGGTGATCGGGTGGTGCCGCACGGCCCAGACCAGGCCATCGCCGCTCTGGGCCGGGATCGCCGACCACTCCTACTTCTATTTCGTCCACTCGTTGACCCCCGAAGCGTCCGCGCAGGCGATCGCCTGCTCCGAGCACTCGCCCGCCGCCGCCGCCGCGAGCGGCAGCGTCATGGGCACGCAGTTCCATCCCGAGAAGAGCGGCGCCGACGGGTTGCGGGTGTACGCGAACTTCGTCGGGCTTTGCGCGTGATGCCGGCCAAGCGCATCATCCCCTGCCTCGACGTGACCGAGGGACGGGTCGTCAAGGGCGTGCGCTTCCAGGAACTCCGCGACGCGGGCGATCCCGCCTCGCTTGCTGCCGCTTACGACCGCGAGGGCGCGGACGAGATCGTGTTCCTCGACATCACGGCATCGTCCGATGCGCGGAAGATTCTGCTCGACGCGGTCGAACGGACGGCCGGCCAGGTGTTCATCCCGCTTGCGGTGGGCGGAGGAGTGCGCAGCGTCGGCGACATGGGCGAGCTGCTCACCCATGGCGCCGACAAGGTCTCCGTCAACACCGCGGCGCTCGATGACCCGTCCCTCATCGCGCGCTGCGCGGAGGTGTTCGGTTCCCAGTGCGTGATCCTTGCCATCGACGCGCGGCGCCGGCGCGATGGCGACGGGTGGGAGGTCTTCAGCCACGGCGGAAGGCGGGCCGCCGGCAGGGACGCCATCGAGTGGGCGGCCCGCGGAGAGGAGCTGGGAGCGGGGGAGATCCTGCTGACGTCCATGGATTTCGACGGCACGCACGAGGGCTACGACATCGGCCTGACGCGCGCTGTCGCCGGCGCCGTGCGCCTGCCGGTGGTCGCGTCCGGAGGCGCCGGCTCGACGCGCCACATGTATGACGCCCTGACCGAGGGTGGGGCGGAGGCCGCGCTGGCGGCGTCGGTCTTTCACTTCGGCGAGCTCGCGATCGCGGACGTCAAGAACGAGTTGGCCGCCATGGGCCTGGAGGTGAGGCGTTGAGTCCCGACTTCTCGAAAGGGCTGGTCCCCGCGGTCGTGCAGGATGCCGCCACCGGCGAGGTCCTGATGCTCGCCTACATGGACGCCGAGGCGTGGCGCAAGACCCGGGAGACAGGCAGGGCGTGGTTTCACTCCCGAGAGCGTGGGCTGTGGGAGAAGGGCGCCACGTCGGGCAACACGATGGAGGTCGTGGAGGCGCGCCTGGACTGCGACCTGGATTCCGTGCTGCTGAGGGTCAACCCCGCGGGGCCCGCGTGTCACACAGGGGCCCGGTCCTGCTTCTTCAACGAGCCTGATTGAGCTCTCCTCTCTCCCCAGAGTGGAGAGGGTGCGATGCATGTTTATGCAGGTCCAATGTATACTCATGCGCTCGTGACCAGCAAGGTGAGAGTCGGGGTCGCCGGGGCGAACGGCTACGCCGGCATGACCGCCGTCCATCTTCTCGCGCGCCATCCCCAGGTCGAGCTCTGCGGCCTGACCTCGCGCTCCTTCTCCGGTAAGCCTTACTCGGAGGTCTTTCCGCTCCTGGACCTGAACGGCGAGTTCACCACCGAGCTCCCGACCGAGGGCCTCGACGCCGTCTTCAGCTGCCTCCCTCACAACGCCGGCGCCGGCGCCGCGGGCGCGTGGCTGGGCACCGGCGCACGCGTCTTCGACATGAGTGCGGACTTCCGCCTGCGGGACGCGTCGGCGTATCCGAAGTGGTACGGGCAGGCGCACCCGGCGCCAGACCTGCTGGCGAAGGCAGCGTTTGGACTGCCCGAGCTTCACGAGGCGGAGATCAGGGATGCGCAGCTCGTCGCGGTCCCCGGTTGCTACTCGACGGCGGCGATCCTGGGCCTGGCGCCTGCGGTCGCGGCAGGGCTCGTGTCGGGCGACATCGTGGTCGATGCCAAGTCGGGCGTGAGCGGCGCCGGCCGGTCGGCCGGGCTGGGCGTCCACTTCAGCGAGGTCAACGAGTCCCTGGGCGCTTACGCGATCGCGGGTCACCGGCACCTGCCCGAGGTGCAGCAGGAGCTCGGCGGCCTCGCGCGCAGCGGATCGGCACCGCGGCTGACGTTCGTGCCGCACCTGGTGCCGATGACGCGGGGCATCCTCGCGACCTGCTACTTCGACCTCGCGGGACCGGTGGCCCAGCTCGAATCCGCCTACCGCGAGTTCTACGCGCGGCAGCCCTTCACGAAGGTCGTCGACCGCACCCCGACCACGAAGCTCGCCACGCACTCGAACCTGTGCCTGGTCAACGTCGCCGCCCAGGGGCAGAAGGCGGTGGTCACCGCGGCGATCGACAACCTTGTCAAGGGCGCATCCGGCCAGGGCGTCGAGTGCTTCAACATCGCCTTCGGCCTCGACCGGACTGCCGCGCTGACGGGACCGGTGCAGTGGCCGTGACGTTCGCCCGAGGTTTTCGGGCCGGCACGGCGGCGTGTGGAATCAGGGCGTTCACCGCGGGTGCATCGGCGATTCCCAGGGAGCAGAAGGACGACCTGTGCGTGATCCATTCCGCCTACCCCTGCGACACCGGCGGCGTGTTCACGACCAACAAGGTCAAGTCCGCGTCAGTGGTCATCGACCAGCTCCACCTGCAGCGCAACCAGGTCCAGGCCGTGACCATCAACTCGGGCAACGCCAACGCGTGCACCGGCGCGCAGGGTTTCCGCGACGCCCTGCTGATGGCCAAGCTCTCGGCCGACCGGCTCGACCTCGACCCGTACCAGGTGCTGGTCAGCTCGACCGGCGTGATCGGCCGCTACCTGCCGATGGACGCCATCAAGCCCGGCATCGCGCAGGCGTGCGGTCAGCTGAGCGAGGACGCGGGCGAGGCGGCGGCGCGCGCGATCATGACCACCGACACCGTGCCCAAGACGGCGCAGGTCGAGGTGGACCTCGGCGGCGCGACGGTCCGGGTGGGGGGCATGTGCAAGGGGTCGGGCATGATCCACCCCAACATGGCGACGATGCTTGCCTACATCACCACTGACGCCGCTGTGGAGTCGGGCCTGATGGCGAAGCTCGTGAAGTCGGTCGCCGACCGCAGCTTCAACCAGGTGACGATCGACGGCGACAGCTCGACCAACGACAGCTTCCTGATGCTCGCCAACGGCGCCGCCGGCAACGAGCCAGTCCGCGCCGGCAGCGTCCAGGCCGAGCAGCTCGAGGCCGGACTTGTGCACGTCGCGCAGGAGCTGGCGAGGGCGATCGCCCGCGACGGCGAAGGCGCGACCAAGCTGATCACGGTCAGGGTCCTCGACGCCGTCACCGACGGCGACGCGCGCGAAGCCGCGCGGACGGTCGCCTCGTCGAGCCTGGTCAAGACGGCCGTGCACGGCGGCGACCCGAACTGGGGCCGGGTCGTGTGCGCGCTGGGCTACAGTGGCGCCGACCTCGCGCTCGACCGGCTCCACCTCACAGTCGGCGGACTCGTGGTCTTCGAGCGCGGCGCGGGCGTCGACGTCGACCTCGCGGCTGTGCGGCGAGCGTTCGAGCAACCGGAAATCGAGATCGTGGCCAAGCTTGGCCTGGGCGAGGGAAGGGCCGAGGCATGGGGCTGCGACCTATCGGAGGAGTACGTGCGCATCAACGCCGACTACACGACATGACACTGAGCGTCGAGGAACGAGCCAAGGTCCTGGTCGAGGCGCTTCCGTACATCAAGCGCTTCCACGGCCAGGTGGTCGTGATCAAGGTCGGCGGCAACGCGATCGACCACGCGCGCGACGAGACCCTGCTCGACGTGGTCCTCCTCCGCTACGTCGGCATGCAGCCGGTCCTGGTCCACGGCGGCGGTCCCGAGATCACGGCCATGAGCGAGCGTCTCGGGCTCAAGGCCGAGTTCAAGGACGGCCTCCGGATCACGGACGACAAGACGATGGAGGTCGTGAAGATGGTGCTGACCGGCAAGGTCGGCCCCGACCTGGTCGCGACCATCCACAAGCTGGGCGGCCAGGCGGTCGGCATGAGCGGCGAGGACGGGCCGACCATCATCGCCGAGCCGCTGGACGAGAAGATGGGCTTCGTCGGCCGCGTCACCCAGGTGAACAAGGAGCCGATCACCGCGCTGCTCGGGCGCGGCTACATCCCCGTCATCGCCTCGATCGGGCTCGGCTACGACGGGCACGCGTACAACATCAACGCCGACACTGTCGCCGCGGAGATCGCGGTCGCGCTTGGCGCCGCCAAGGTGATCCTGCTGACCGATGTCCCGGGCGTTCAGGGCGTCGACGGTGACGTTGTGGCCGTGCTTTCGAAGGACGACGCGAGGCAGCGGATCGAGAAGGGCGAGGTGACGGGCGGCATGATCCCCAAGCTCCAGGCGTGCCTGCGCGCGCTCGATGGCGTGCCTCTCGCGCACATCGTCGACGGGCGGACCAAGCACGCCCTTCTGCTCGAGCTCTTCACCGAGGCGGGCATCGGGACCATGGTCACGCCATGAAATCGTTCACAGGCTGGATTGACAGCCTTCCGGCTCAGCCATACCGTCACCGCACCGCACTAATAAGGAACCCCCAAGAGGCGGGTGGGGGGTCCGTGGGTGGGTACAACGTCCCGCGGCGGCAAGCGGAGGGCGAATGCAGGTCGTGACCACGCCCGAGCTCGCCGATCGCTACCTCATGCAGACCGGGCGCCGGCTGCCCGTCACCTTCGTCCGCGGCCGCGGCTGCGTGCTCTACGACGACGCGGGTCGCGAGTACCTCGACCTGGTGGCCGGGATCGCCGTCAACCTGCTGGGCCACGCGCACCCGGACGTCGTCGCCGCGATCACCAGGCAGTCGGCCGAGCTCATCCATACCTCGAACCTCTACTTCACGCAGCCCCAGGTCGAGCTCGCGCGCCGCCTGGTCGAGCTCTCGTTCCCCTCGCGCGTCTTCTTCTGCAACTCGGGCGCGGAGGCGAACGAATCGGCGATCAAGCTCGCGCGCAAGTGGGGCACACGCAACCGCGACGGCGCGTTCGAGATCATCACGACCACCGGCTCGTTTCACGGCCGCACCCTCGCGACCGTCACGGCCGGCGGACAGCACAAGTACTCCGATCCCTTCAAGCCGCTCCCCGACGGCTTCGTCCACGTCCCCTACAACGACACGAAGGCCATCGAGGAGGCGACCACCGACAAGACGGTCGCCGTGATGCTCGAGCCGGTGATGGGCGAGATCGGCGTCATCCCTGCCGCACCCGGCTACCTCAGGCGCATCCGCGAGTGGTGCGACGCGAAAAACCTGCTCCTGATCCTCGACGAGGTGCAGACCGGGCTGGGCCGCACCGGCCGCTGGTTTGCCCACCAGCACGCGGGCATCACGCCCGACGTGATGACGCTCGCCAAAGGCCTTGGCGGAGGCATGCCCATCGGCGCCTGCCTGGCCAATCAGCGCGCCGACGTGTTCGAGCCCGGCGACCATGGCTCGACGTTCGGCGGCAACCCGCTCGCCTGCGCCGTGGCGGCAACCGTGCTCCACGTCATCGAGCGCGACGGCCTCGTCGGCCACGCCGCCGAGATGGGCGACCTCCTGGGCGCCTCGCTGCGCGACCTCGGTGCCAAGAGCACTCGCGGCGCCGGCCTGATGCAGGCCTTCGAGTTCGAGGATCCCAGGGCGAAGGCGTTCCAGCAGTCCTGCCTCGAGGCCGGCCTGGTCGTGAACGCCGTCGACGACCATTCGGTCCGCCTCGTGCCGCCCCTGATCGTCACCGCCAAAGAGATCGATCGCGCGCACGAGGTCATGCGCAAGGTCGCCGGATGACGGCCACCAAGGCGGAGCGCCACAGCGCGATCCTCCAGCTCGTCAACCGCGGCTCGGTGCACACCCAGCTCGAGATCGCCGCGGCTCTGGCGCGGCGTGGGGTGCGCGCCACCCAGGCGACGATCTCCCGCGACATCCAGGAGCTGGGTCTTGTGCGCTCCGGGGCCGGCTACCGCAGCTCGACCGCCCTCGTCCGCGAGCTCGTGCTGTCCGTCGAGCTGGTCGAGCCGGTGGCCGTGATCAGGACCCCGCCCGGCACGGCCAACCTCGTCGCCCGCCGCATCGACGAGGCCGCGCTGCCTGGCGTGGCGGGGACCGTTGCCGGAGACGACACGATCATCGCCGTGTTGCGAAAGCGCGGCGCCGGTCGGGCGTTGAAAGAGCTGCTCGCTAGTGCCGGCTAGGAAGCTGGTGCTCGCCTACTCGGGCGGGCTGGACACCTCGGTCGCGATCCGCTGGCTCAAGGACCAGGGCTGGGAGGTGGTCGCGTTCACGGTCGATCTCGGCGAGAAGAAGGACCTCGACGCCATCCAGGCCCGCGCGCTGAAGACCGGCGCCTCGGCGGCTTACGTGGCCGACGGCAGGCTGCCGTTCCTCCAGCTCTTCGTCTGGCCGTCCCTGCAGGCGGGCGCCGTGTACGAGAAGGAGTACCCGCTGGCGACCGCGCTCGGCCGGCCGCTGATCGCGGCCATGATGGTCGAGGTCGCGCGCCGCGAGGGCGCGGAGGCGATCGCCCACGGCTGCACCGGCAAGGGCAACGACCAGGTCCGGTTCGACGTCACCACCGCGGCCCTGGCGCCCGACCTGCAGGTGGTGGCGCCGGTGCGGGAGTGGGGGATGAACCGCGACGACGAGATCGATTACGCGACCCGCCACGGGATCGAGGTCCCCGCGACCGCCCGCGAGCCGTACTCGACCGACGAGAACCTGTGGGGCCGGTCGATCGAGGCGGGCGTGCTCGAAGACCCGTGGGCAGAGCCGCCGAAGGACGTGTACGCCTGGACGCGCGACCCGCGAGCATGCCCTGACGAACCGACCTACGTCGAGATCAGCTTCAAGGAGGGAATCCCGGTCGCGTTGGATGGCAGGGCCGCCTCGGCCCTGGAGCTGGTGACGGCCCTCAATCGGGTTGGCGGCGAGAACGGCGTCGGTCGCATTGACCACCTCGAGAACCGGCTGATCGGGATCAAGTCCCGTGAGATCTACGAAGCGCCGGCGGCGGTGCTCCTGCTCCAGGCTCATCAGGCGCTCGAGGACATCACGCTGCCCAAGGAGGTGGCGAGGTTCAAAGACCTGGTCGCCCAGCAGTGGGCGCAGATGGTCTACGACGGACTGTGGTTCAGCCCGCTGCGCGACGCGTTGTACGCGTTCGTCGCCGAGACCCAGCGACATGTCACCGGCGACGTGCGTCTCAAGCTCTATCGAGGCTCGTCCCAGGTCGTCGGGCGCAAGAGTCCACACCAGCTCTACGAGCTCGCGCTCGCGACGTATGGCAAGGGCGACCAGTTCGACCAGTCGGCCGCGGAGGGCTTCATCAAGCTGTGGGGCATGGGCCTGCGGACGTCGGCGCGGGTGCAGGGACAGCTCCACGCTCGTGAGCTGGGCAAGCTGCTCGGCGACGCCAAGAGGCTGACGCCATAGCAGGCCGGGCGCGCGCGGGACGCTCAGCGGCAAAGTCCGGCAAGCTCTGGGGCGGCCGCTTCCGGCGCGGGATGCTGCCCCAGCTCGAACGCTTCTCCTCGTCGCTCGAGCTCGACTACGAGCTCTACCCCTACGACATCGAGGGCAGCGTGGCCCATGCCCGCGGTCTCGCCAGGGCAAAGGTCATCTCCAGGTCACAGCTGACCGCGATCGAACGAGGACTGCGCCGGATCCGGCGCGAGCTAGACGCAGGAGATTTCAGGTTCGAGGCGTCCGACGAGGACATCCACACCGCCATCGAGCGCCGTCTGACCGAGATCACTTCGGCGGGTGCCGCGCTGCACGCCGGGCGCTCGCGCAACGACCAGGTCGCGCTCGACCTGAGGCTCTACTGCCGCGACGCGGCGAGGGAGGCGAGGCACGCGCTCGCCGAGCTGATAGACGCGATCGGCACCAAAGCCCTGGCGCACGCCGCGTGGCCGATGCCCGGATACACGCATCTCCAGCGCGCCCAGCCCGTCACCGTCGGTCACCACCTGCTGGCTCACGCAGAGCCGCTGCTCCGGGATGCCCAGCGATTCGCCCACGCGCTCGAGTCGGCGGGCACGATGCCGCTTGGCTCCGGCGCGCTGGCCGGTTCCACGCTCCCGCTCGCGCGGAGGGCGGTGGCGCGCGAGCTCGGCCTGCCGGCGCTGACTGAGAACAGCATGGACGCGGTGTCGGACCGCGACTTCGCGCTCGACCTCGCGTTCGCGTGCATGTCGACGTCGATCCACCTCAGCCGCCTGGGCGAGGACGTGGTCCTCTGGGCCACCTCGGAGTTCGGCTTCGTGAGGCTCGCCGACGAGATCTCGACCGGCTCGAGCCTCATGCCGCAGAAGAAGAACCCCGACATCGCGGAGCTGCTGCGTGGCCGGGCGGGCCGCTCGCTCGGCGCCTTCGTGGCGCTGGCTACGGTCTTGAAGGGCCTTCCCCTGGCATACGACCGCGACCTGCAGGAGGACAAGCCGGCGGTGTTTGCGGCAGTCGAGAACGTGCTCGAGTCGCTGGTGGCCGCCGCCCTCCTCGTCCAGCACCTCGAGTTCGACCGGGAGCGCCTGGCCGCCGCCGCTGCTGATCCGTCGCTCCTCGCGACCGACGCGGCCGAAGAGCTCGTCCGATCGGGCGTGCCCTTCCGGAAAGCGCACGAGAAGGTTGGGAACGCCGTTCGCGACGGCCGCTTTGCCGCTCCCCCGGACGTGCGCGCGTCGCTGCGCCGGCGCGATCTCGAGGGCGCCCCCAACCCCCGCCGGGTCGCGGCTCGGGCGAGGGCCATGCGCCGGGAAGCCGCCCGACTGAGAAGGTAGAGTTCGGCCGTGCTTTTGGCCATCGACGTGGGCAACACCAACGTGACGCTGGCCCT
This sequence comes from Chloroflexota bacterium, assembly GCA_005879675.1. Classification (GTDB taxonomy): domain Bacteria; phylum Chloroflexota; class Dormibacteria; order Dormibacterales; family Dormibacteraceae; genus 40CM-4-65-16. The sequence continues at coordinate 13,234 of VBJE01000215.1, read as the reverse complement.
CTTCGACGGCGAACGGCTCGCGGCCGACTGGCGGGTCACCTCGCATCGCGAACGCACCGCGGACGAGATGGCCGTCGAGCTGCGTCAGCTCTTCGAGCTGCAGGGCTTCGAGCTGAGCATCGTCACCGGGGTGGTCATCTCGAGCGTCGTGCCTACCATCAACCCGGCCCTGGTCGAGGCCTCGCGGCGCTACCTGAAATGCGAGCCGGTGATGGTCGGCCCCGGCGTCAAGACCAGCGTCCGCATCCGCTACGAGAACCCCAAGGACGTCGGTGCGGACCGGATCGCCAACGCTCTCGCGGCCTTCACGAAGTACGGCGGGCCGATCGTGGTCATCGACTTCGGCACCGCGGTCACGTACGACGCGATCAACGGGGACGGCGACTACCTCGGCGGGGCCATCGCGCCCGGCGTCGAGATCTCGCTGGATGCGCTCGTCTCGCAGACGGCGATGCTCCGGCGCGTGGAGCCCCTGGCGCCCGACTCGGTCATCGGCCGGAACACGGTCGCCTCGATCCAGTCTGGCCTCGTGTGGGGCTTCGTCGCCCAGGTCGAAGGCATGGTCAAGCGCATGGTCGACGAGCTCGGCGGAACGGCGAAGGTGATCGCCACCGGCGGTCAGGCTCCCCTCGTCGCCGGCCTGACCCACGTGATCGAGGTCACCGACCCGCTCCTGACCCTCGAGGGTTTACGGCTTATCTACGCTCAAAACTCAGACGGGGGTGCTAGATAAGGTCCCGCCAATGAAGACCGCCCCCCGATTCCATCTGTACGTGCTGGCCGGCGACCAGCCGGAAGGGCTGAGGGCGACGGGGCTGGAGACCGAGCACCTCGGGGATCCTGCCGCGATCGAGCAGCCGGCCCTGGTCCTGCTGGCGCCGGGTCAGAAGGCGCCGCCGAAGCTGGAGTCGATCTCGATCGAGGTGCCGACTGACGCCCCCGCCTCGACGGTCCGGGAGCTCGTCCGTGTGGCGATGGAGAACGTTGCCCTCAAGCAGCAGGTCTCGCAGCTGGAGAGCGAGGCTCAGCGCCGCCACCGCCAGTTCCGGGAGCTCAACCGGATCGGCGTCGCGCTGTCGGCCGAGAAGGACATCGACCGCCTGCAGTCGTTCATCCTCACCACGATGCGCCAGCTGACGCACGCCGACGGCGCCAGCCTGTGGCTGAAGATGGACGAGGACGGCGTCCCGAAGCTGTTTCTTGCCTCCAGCCAGAACCACTCGATCGACAAGAACACCTACCAGGCGTTCACCGTGCCGGTGGACGAAAAAACCGTCGTCGGCTATGCGGTGTCGATCGGCTCGAGCCAGATCTACGAAGACGCCTACACGCCTCCGCCGGGCAAGCCGGTCGGTGGCAAGAGCTTTGACACGCAGTTCGGCTACAGGACGAAGTCGATGCTCACAGTCCCGATGCGCAACTACAACAACGACGTCGTCGGCGCGGTCCAGCTCATCAACGCCAAGCGGCGGTTCGAGACGCGCCTCACCGTCGGCAACGTCGACACCGAGGTGATCAGCTTCCAGCCCGACGACGTGGAGATGATCGAGTCCATCGCCAGCCAGGCCGCGGTGGCGATCGACAACAAGAACCTCATCGACTCGATCCAGGCGCTGTTCGACGGCTTCGTCCAGGCGAGCGTGACCGCGATCGAGCAACGAGACCCCAGCACCGCCGGTCATTCAGGCCGCGTCGAGGGCCTGACGACGTCGCTCGCGCGCGCGGTCAACGAGATCGCGACCGGCAAGTATCGCGACGTCAAGATCAGCGACGACCAGTTCAAGGAGCTGCGCTACGCGTGCCTGCTGCACGACTTCGGCAAGGTCGGCGTGCGCGAGCACATCCTGATCAAGGCGAAAAAGCTCGTCCCCGGCCAGCTCGAGGTCATCCAGGCGCGGTTCGAGTTCATCGAGCGTTCGGTGCAGGTCAAGTACGCGACCGAGAAGCTCGAGGCGCTGCGCGCGGGCAAAGACGGAGCGGCGCTCGAAGAGATCGATCGCAGGCTCGAGCAGGAGCTCGAGCAGCTCAACGAGTGGGTGCGAAGCGTCGTGACCGCCAACGAGCCGACAGTCATGCCCGAGGACAAGGCGTCGACCATCGAGTTCCTGGCCAGCCAGACGTACTACGACATCGCCGGACGTCAGCATCCGATGCTCGAGCCGCAGGAATTTCGCTTTCTGAGCATCCGCAAGGGCACGCTCGACCCGCAGGAACGCCTGGAGATGGAATCGCACGTGACGCACAGCTTCCATTTCCTCACCAAGATTCCGTGGACGCCGGTGATGCGGGGCATCCCCGAGATCGCGTATGGCCACCACGAGAAGCTCGACGGCTCGGGTTACCCGCGCGGCCTGGCCGGCGAGGAGATCCCGCTCCAGGCGCGGATGATGACGATCTCCGACATCTACGACGCCCTGACCGCACAGGACCGGCCGTACAAGAGGGCCGTGCCCCCGACGGTTGCGCTCGACATCCTGCACGACGAGGCGGGACAGGGCAAGCTGGACAAAGACCTCCTCGACATCTTTGTCCGCAAGCGGATCTACCAGCCGATGGGCGAGCGATGAGGGTCAAGTTCTGGGGCACGCGAGGCACGCGTCCGACCCCTGGTCGGCGCACCCTCCGTTACGGCGGCAACACGACCTGCATCGAGGTCCGCGACCACGAGAACAACCTCCTCATCGTCGACTCGGGTTCCGGCATCGCCGAGCTGGGTAGCGCGTTCAGCCCGACGGAGCCGGTGCAGGCGCATCTGCTGATCACGCACACCCATCTCGATCACATCCAGGGCTTTCCGTTTTTCCTGCCCGCGTTCGTGCCTGGGACGCACCTCACGATCGTCGGGCCTGCCGGCTCGGCGAAGTCTCTGCAGGCCGCCTTCGCCGACCAGACCGACCCGGCCTACTTTCCGGTGCGGCTGAGCCACATGCCGGCCGAGATGGAGTTCATCGAGCGCAACCCGGGCGAGACCTTCGAGGTGGGCGCGCTGCGGATCACGCCGCACCTTCTGATGCACCCGATACCCACGTTCGGCTACCGGATCGACGAGGGCACGTCCCGCTTCACGTTCGCCACCGACAACGAGATCGCGCTGTTCGCCAACGGCTCGAACGGGACGCTCAAGGACCTGGCGAACTGGTGTCGCGACTCCGACCTTCTCGTCCACGACGCGCAGTACAGCGAGGAGGAGTACAAGACCCACGCGGGGTTCGGGCACTCGACGTACGAGGAGGCGCTGTCCCTGGCCGAGCAGGCCGGGGTGAAGGAGCTCGCGTTCTTCCACCACGACCCGCTCCACTCGGACACCGACGTCGACGCGTTGATCGAGCAGGCGCTGGGCAATCACCGCGCGTCGGGCGGCGCGGACGTGAACTCGTTCCCGGCCGCCGAGGAGCAGGAGCTCGCGCTTTAGCCTCTAATCTTTTCCGGTCGTGACCGAAGATTTCATGCACGACCGGCTGGAAAAAGTCGCACGGCTGCGCGCGTCCGGGGTCGATCCCTATTCGCGTGGCTTCAAACCCACCCACAGCTCCATCGCCGCCAAGGAGCTGATCGGCGACGCCGAGCGCACCCCTCCGGTCTCGGTCGCGGGCAGGCTGATGGTCAAGAGGCAGCAGGGCGGCCTGGTCTTCGCCGACCTTCAGGACGGCCAGGGCCGGATCCAGCTCATGGCGAATCGCGGCATCCTCGGCGACGAGGAGTTCGCCCGCTTCGCGGACCTCGACCTCGGCGACATCGTCGGCGTCGCCGGTCCGATCTTTCGCACCAAGCGGGGCGAGATCACGGTCGAAGTCCAATCGTTCCAGCTCTTGACGAAGTCGCTGCGGCCCATGCCGGAAAAGTGGCATGGGTTGAAGGACGTCGAGATTCGCTACCGCCAGCGGTATGTCGACCTCATCGCGAATCCTGAGGTGCGCGAAGTGTTTCGCGCGCGGACGAAGATCATCACCGCGATTCGTGGCCTGTTCGACGAGCGAGGTTTCATCGACGTCGAGACGCCGGTCCTGCAGGAGATCCCGGGCGGCGGCCACGCGCGTCCGTTTCAGACGCATCACAACGCGCTCGACCGCGACCTGTTTCTCCGCATCGCGCTCGAGCTGCACCTGAAGCGGCTGCTGGTGGGCGGCTTCGAGCGCGTGTACGAGATCGGCCGCGTGTTCCGCAACGAGGGGCTGTCGCCCCGGCACAACCCCGAGTTCACGCTCCTCGAGTCCTACCAGGCTTACGCGGACTACGAGGACGTGATGCAGCTGGTCGAAGACCTCGTCGTGGTCTCGGCGATGGCCGCGGGCCGGCCGCTCGAGGGCTCCTACCAGGGCGAGTCTGTCAACCTCACCCCGCCCTTCCGGCGCACGCGCATGGCCGACCTGGTGCTCGAGCACACCGGGCGCCAGGCGGTAGGGGAGGAGCTCAACGAGCTCTTTGAGGAGCACGTCGAGCCGCGTCTGCGGCAGCCGACGTTCGTCCTGGACTACCCGGTCGAGATCTCGCCTCTCGCGCGGCCGCGCGAAGACGACCCGCGGTTCGTGGAGCGATTCGAGCTCATCATCCTCGGCCGCGAGTACGCGAACGCGTTCACCGAGCTGACCGACCCTATCGACCAGCGAGCGCGCTTCGAGGCGCAGGCCGCGATGCGGGCGGCCGGCAACGTCGAGGCGCACCCGATGGACGAGGACTTCTTGCGCGCGGTCGAGTACGGCATGCCGCCGTGCGGCGGCCTCGGCATCGGCATCGACCGCCTCGTCATGCTGCTGACCAACACCCAGACCATCCGCGACGTGATCCTGTTCCCGGTCATGAAGGCCGAGTCCTAGTGCTCTCGCTCGACTTCATCCGCAAGAATCCGGATGCCGTCCGCCGCGCCGCGCAGCTCAAGGGCGAGCCGGCGCCGATCGACGACATCCTGCGCCTCGATGGCGTATGGCGCGGACACCTGCACAAAGCGGAGACCGTCAAGGCCGAGCAGAACGAGCTCTCGAAGGAGTTCGCGAGGACGCGGGACGAGTCGCTCAAGGAGCGCCTGCGCCAGATGGCGGACACCGCGAAGAGCGAGCTGGCGGTGGCTGACGCGGTCAAGAAAGAGCTCGACGACCTGCTGCTCCGGGTGCCGAACATCTTTCATGAGTCAGTCCCGGTCGGCGAGACCGAGGCCGACAACGTCGTCATCAGGGAGTGGGGGAGCAAGCCCGACCTCGGCCTTGCGGCTCGCACCCACTACGACCTCGGCGAGGCGCTGGGGATCATGGATTTCGAGCGGGCCGCCCGGGTTGCGGGATCGCGGTTTGCGTTCCTGGTCGGTGACGGCGCGCGTTTGGAGCGGGCGCTGGTGCAGTTCATGCTCGACGTGCACACCCGAGAACACGGCTATGTCGAGCTGTGGACGCCGATGCTCGTCAACAGCGCGGCCATGACCGGGACGGCGAACCTGCCCAAGTTCGCCGATCAGCTGTTCAAGGTCGAGGATCGAGACCTCTGGCTCATCCCGACAGCCGAGGTCCCGGTGACGAACTTGCACCGCGAGGAGATCCTGGACGCCGAACGGCTGCCGCTCAAGTACGTCTCGTACGCGCCGTCGTGGCGCACGGAGGCGGGTGCGGCCGGCAAGGACACCCGCGGCTTCATCCGCATGCATCAGTTCTCCAAGGTGGAGCTGGTGAAGGTGACGACCGCGGAAACGTCGCTCGACGAGTTCGAAAAGCTGACGCACGACGCCGAGGACATCCTGCAGCGCCTGGGCCTGCACTACCAGGTGCTGGCGATGTGCACGGGGGACATGGGATTTGCGCAGTACAAGAAGTACGACCTGATGGCTTGGGCGCCGGGCGTCGACCGTTACCTGGAGGTCTCGTCCTGCTCGACGTTCAACGACTTCCAGGCGATGCGCGCGAACATCCGCTACCGGCCCGGACGCGGCGTCTCGCCGAAGTTCGCCCACACCATCAACGGGTCGGGCCTGGCACTTCCGCGGACGCTCGACGCGATCATCGAGACGTATCAGCGTGCGGACGGGATGGTGACCGTGCCCGACGTGTTGAAGCCCTACATGGGCGGGGTAGAGCTGATCGGGGCGCGATAATCGCTCCCGGCCCCAAACGGAGGGGTGGCCGAGTCCGGCTTATGGCGGCGGTCTTGAAAACCGTTATCGGTGCAAGCCGATCGGGGGTTCAAATCCCTCCCCCTCCGCCATTCGCGCCGAGTGCCGGCGCTCGCGCATAATTTCCCTCCTTCAATAACGCGAATGCCGGCATTCGCGTGTTTGGAGATCCCTCCCGCTCCGGCAAACTGATTCGAAGACAGCCCTCTCCCGTTGCCGGGAGAGGGGTGGCGGGGTATCACCACGTCACGTGACTTCAACGAATCAGACCGAAATGCCGGTCGCGCGCTTACCCCAGGTTCGCGGCCAGGAACTCCAGGACCCGGCGGTTGAACGTCACCTGGTTGGTCAGCGCCGCGATGCCATGACCCTCGTCCTCGAAGATCATCAGCTCGGCGCCCGTGGCGCGAGCGATCTGCTCGCTCTCCTCGACCGGCACCCGAGGGTCGTTCCGCCCATGAACCACCAGCAACGGCGCCTGGATCAGATGCGCGCGGTGGATCGGGCTGATCTCGCGGAGAAACTCGGCCTCCGGACCGTTCGGGTCGCCGTACTCGTGGACGCGCAGCACCCCGCGCCACGGCGGCATGTTGGCGAAGAACGTGTGCCAGTCGGCGATGCCCACCACGTCGACGCCCGCGTCCCACAGCTCGGGGTCCTCGACGAGCACCGCGAGCGTCATGAACCCGCCGTATGAGCCGCCCATCGCCGCCGTCTTGGTCGCGACGCCGGTCCGCTTCAGGTGGCGCGCCGCCTCGCACCCATCCTTGACGCCATCCCATCGCAACGTCTTGTCATCGAGGCTCTGGAACCGCATCCCGAATCCCGTCGAGCCGCGGACATTGGGGAGGAGGAGATTGATGCCGATGGAGTTCAGGAGGTGCGCCTGCGGATTGAAGGTCGCGCGCGATTGCCCTTCCGGCCCACCGTGGAACTGCACCACCGCGGGCCGGGGGCTCTCGTCGATGCGATAGAAGAGGCCCGGCACCCTAAGACCGTCGAAGCTCTCGAACACGACCTCGACGGGGTCGATCAGGCCGGCGGGTGGCTCCGAGGTGAACGTCCATCGCGTCCCGCCCGGCCATTCGAATATCTCCGCCGGGCGCGTCGGCTGCTCCCAGCTCACGAAGAGCCGCGATCCGTCCGCCGACCACCCGACGTGATAGTCAGGACCGCCGCTGTGGTCGCTCGTGACGACGCCTGGCGAAAGCCCGACCCGATCGAGAGACTCCCCCGTGCCCAGGTCGATGATTCGAATGCCGTCGTAGATGCCCTCGTTAACCACGACGGCGGCCCTGGTCGCCGTCGGATCCACGATCACGCCCTCGAGGTCGCGATCCTCGGCGAAGATCCACCGCGCGACGGCATTGGGCCTGGATTCCTCGACCAGCGCCAGCCCAAGGAAGTCGCGGCCCAGGTCGGTCATGACGAGGATCCCCGACTCAAGCCACTCCACCGGATGTGCGCGCAGCGCGCCGGCCAGGAGCTGGGTCAGCCCTCCGTCGCGGTCGAGGAGATACGCCTCGGTCGGGGTGCCCATCACCTTGACGACCGCCGCGCGCCGCCCGTCGGGGCTCCACGCCGCCCACTCCCAGAAACCCCCTGGCTCGGCCCAGCGCGACAGGGCTCCGCTGGCGAGGTCGAGCTCGCCGAGGACCAGGTCCGCCTGGCCGTCGGGATTCCAGCTCAGCCCCACGCGCTCCTGGTCTGGATGCACGCACACCGAACGATGCAGGGCGCGGGGGTCGGTTGTCAGCGCCCGGAACCCGCCTGCCTCGATCATGCCGAGCTGCCAGATCTCATCGCCACCGCGGTCGGCGCGGACCAGCAGGCCCCGAGGCGTGTGCGCGTGGGGCAGCATCCGGGTGTCGCCTGGCTGCAGGTGCTCCGGCTCCACGCCGGCCGCGGGCTGGCGGAACACCTGCGCCCTGCCCGTGACGTTCGCCGAGTAATACAGGGCGCCGTCCGCGTCCGGCAGGGGTCTCGTCGCCCTGACGACGGACAGCAGCTTTTCGATCCGCGCGCGATCCGAGGCCTCTGTCGGGGCAGCCAATGCACATTCCACGTTAGCCGTAACCTTCGGTGCCGCTCAACCGCTAGACCAGGAGGTGGCAGACGCAAGCCCGGCCCAAGTCGGCCAGCTGTCGCCCGACGGGCGCTGGCGATGGGATGGCACGGCCTGGCTCCCGGTGACGCCCCCCATGCCGGCCTGGGCGAGCACCCGGACTCGCCGGCAGGCAACCGGGACCACGCTTGGGGCCGCGCTCTTGATCGGAGTGATCGCCGACCAGGCGCTGCGCACCGGCACGTTCGGTTTGGGTGCTTCGCTGACGCTGGTGATCGCGGCGACCGTGGCCATCACCGCCGGCCGTCTGCAGCGCGTGGAGCCGCTGATTCTCGTCGCCGCCGCCGCCGTCTTCGCCCTGTGGCTCACCCTCCGCGCCAGCCCCTGGCTCCTGTGGCCGGACCTGCTGGCATCGCTGGGGCTGCTTGGGCTTGCGGCTTCCTTCGCGGTCCGCGGCTCGGTCGCCGACCTCGGCATCGCCGAACTGGCGGCGCGAGGCTTTCACGCCGTGGTCCAGCTCGTCGCCGGCGCCGGGTTTGCGGCACGACCCGCTGTCCAGTCACGCGGGCGGATCAGCGCCGCCGCTCCGGTCTTGAGAGGCATCCTCATCGCCGTACCGGTCGCTGCGCTGATCGCGGCGCTGCTGGCGTCGGCGGACCCGGTGTTCGCGTCCTTCTTCCATCTCGACGTCGACCTCGGCTCGCTGCTGCTCGACGTTTTCTACATCGCTGCCGGTGCGTGGTGCGCCGCGGGCTTGCTGCGCCTGGCGGCGTCCGAGCCCGTTGAACGCATCGGAGGACCGGTCTGGCGGCTCGGCGCCACCGAGGCGCTCGTCGTGCTCGCGGTCCTGGACGCGGTCTTCGCGGCCTTTGCCGTCGCCCAGGTGCTGGCGGCGACAGGAGCCGCGGCCGAGACGTTGAGATCCGCGGGCGTGACCTACGCCGACTACGCGCGCAACGGCTTCTTCCAGCTGCTCTGGGTCAGCGGCATCACCCTCGCGCTGCTCGTCCTTTTCAGCCGCATCAGCAACTTCGCCGAGCGCAACACCAGGCTTGCCTTCACCGTCCTGGCGTGCTTCGCGATCGCGATGACATTGCTGATCGACGTCGTCGCCTTTCGCCGCCTAAGCCTCTATGAGGAGGCATACGGGTTCACGATGCTGCGCCTGTACAGTCACGTCTTCGCGGTGTGGCTCGGGGTCGTGTTCGTGCTCCTGGCGGCGGAATTCCTGGGCGCGTGGCGAAGTCGGCGCTGGTTCGTCGGCGCGACCATGGCCACCGCGCTGGTGGTGCTTCTCGGGTTGAACGTCGCGAGCCCTGAGGCGCTGGTCGTGGCGCTGAACACCAGCCACGCCCAGGCCGCGCACAAGATCGACAGCGAGTATCTCGCGGAGCTTTCGAGCGACGCAACGCCGGCGCTGCTCGCCTCGCGGGATCAGATCGACGCCGCGCTGCGAGCGCAGGTGACCAACGCCGCGTGCGCGGGTCCGCGGTCTTACGCGCCTCCGTGGGCAGCGTTCAACGCTGCCGATGCGCAGGCGGCGGCGGCGCGCCAGGCCGGCTGCTGAGGTCTGCGTGTAACTTCGAAGGGTCAGAGCGATGGCAGAGGATCGCGTGCTCGAGAACTTCGTCGACTTTGCGGGGCGTTTGACCGGCATCCCGGTCCAGCGCAAGAAGCGGATCGTGGTGCTCAGGTGGCTGGTCGAGGATTTTCAGCCCGGGCGCCTGTACGACGAAGCGGAGGTCAACCGAGTCATCGCCAGGCGGCACCCCGATTTCGCGTCGCTACGCCGCTTCCTCGTCGACGAGGAGCTGATGCAGCGACGGCGCGGCGTGTACTGGCGTACCGGCAGCGTGCCGAACGTCGGCTACGATCCGCCCGGTTGGCCCGACTCCTAGCGCTCGTCGCGCTGTTCTCAGTGGTGACCGCGGCGGCGATCGTGGTCGTCGCCGGCGAGATGACGCCGGGCTACGACCCCGCGGCGCGGACCATCAGCCGGTTGGCCGTGCCCGGATCGCCGGCCGCGGGCGCGGTCGACCTCGCGATCGTGCTCGTCGCCCTTGCATGCTTCGCGCTGGCGACAGCGACCGCTCCAGCCGGCAGGCTGGGGGCGGCGGCGATCTCGGTGGCAGGGTTGGGTTTCATGGGCGCCGCTCTGATCCATCTCGATCCGTCCGAGGCGGGATCGACCCTGGCGCATCGGGCCGCGTCCGCCGTGGCCGTCCTCGGCTTGACGGTTGCGTCGCTTCGTCTCGGCCTGGCCTATGGCCGGATCTCGCTGGTCCTCGGCGCAGTCGAGCTCGGGACGCTCGCGGTGGGGCTGGCGCTGCTCGCGACGCCATTCGGCGCCTGGGGAGCGTGGGAACGCTGGCTGCTTGCCGTGACCCTCGTGTGGATGGTGTGGCTTACCCTGGCGATCGTCTCCAGGCATGCGAAAGCGAGCGCGACGACCGCGAGCATCAGCAGCGCCGCCGCCACGCCTCCGGTGAGCAGCGTGACCAGCGCAAACAGATAGAGCAGGCCGCCGGCGACCTTCGACGAGCTCTGTCGCGGGTCGACGAGGCGCCCGAAGGCCAGCCAGCTCGCCCCCGTCGAGATCGCGTAGAGAAGCCCGACCGCGATGAGGAGCGGAGCATCGTCGGTGACGACCTCGGGATGCAGGAGGCCGAGCCACGCGGCCGCCGACACCATCACCACCATGTCCGCGACGGCGTCGAGCCGGGCGCCGCGGAGTGACGCCTGCTGGAGACGCCTGGCCACATAGCCGTCCAGCGCGTCCGTCAGCCCCGCCACGATCAGGCCCACGGCGAGGACACGGCCATGGCCGCTGACGGCGACAGGCCACAGGAGCGCGACCAGGATCAACCTCGCGGTGCTCAACCAGTCCGCGACAGACATCACCGTGTTACGTCACGCGGGCGGGCGCCGTTGCCGACGCATAAGACGCAGAAGGAGAGTGCACTGCATGTCCGCAACGCTTCGGGTTGTCGCCGTCTCGATTGGTTTTGCCATCGTCTCCACGCTCGCGGTCGCGGCGATCGTCGTCGCCGCCAACCGGCCGGCTTTGTTCGTCAGCGCCGCGACAACATCATCGTCGACGATCGAGACCGGCATCCTGACCACCGGCGACGCCACCGTCTCCAGGAAGCCCGACCTCGCGATCGTCAGCGCCGGCATCCACTCCCAACAGGGCACCGCCGCCGGCGCCCAGGGCGACCTCGCGGCCAAGACCGCAAAGCTCGTCGGACGCATCAAGTCGCTGGGGGTCGCGGACAGGGACCTGAGCACGGCCGGCTACTGGGTCGGGCCCGTGTACGAGCCGTCCGGGCAGAACATCCAGGCCTACCGGGCGACGCAGCAGCTAAGCATCAGGTGGCACAGCGTCGACACGGTCGGCAAGACCCTCGATGCGATCATGCAGGAGGGGGGTGCCACCAACATCACGGTGAGCTTTGGCCTGGCCGATTCGAAGTCTGCCCAGGCCGAAGCACGGTCTCAGGCCATCGCCGACGCGCGGTCGAGGGCCCAGGCGATGGCCTCGGCCGCGGGCGTGAAGCTGGGCCCAGTTGTTCGCATCAGCGACGTCTCCACCAGCAGCCGGCCCCCGGTCGGCTACGCCATGCCGGCGGCGGCCGGGGTGGACACCCAGGTGCCGGTCGGTCAGATGGACGTGCAGGTCACGGTCGAGGTCGACTTCGCGCTGGGCTAGCGCACGGTTTGCCGTGCCCGTGACTTATCGTGCGCGGGAACATGATGATCAAGCTGTACCCCGACCGCCGCTGGCCGGCGTTTCTGCGGGTGCTGGCCGACACGATCGTCTTCTTCTGGACGGTCGTATGGGCTTACCTGGGCTGGCTCATCTACCAGACGGTGATGGGTCTCGAGGTGATCGCCGACGCGATCAAGAACACGGGGGTGACGTTCGATCAGTGGATCGCGGCGTTCCGCAAGGCGGTGCCCGGGGGGATCCCGATCCTGACCAAGTTCCTGCAGGACATGGCCGACCTCTTGAAGCAGTACTCAGGCGACTCCCTGATCACCACCGGCCAGAACATCCACGACGCGATCTTCCGGACCGCCGTGATCCTGGCCCTTCTCGTCGCGCTGCCACCGATCCTGCTCGTGCTGCTTCCCTACGCGGGCTGGCGGTGGAGCGATATCCGGGAGACCGGGGCAGCGCTGGCGTTCGTACGGATCGCGTCGATGACCGGCCGGGCGGACGCGGCGCGCGCGGTGCTCGCCTATCGCGCGGTGTCGTCGCTGAGCTTTCGCCAGCTGATGACCGCGAGCCCTGACCCCGTCGGCGACCTGGTCGAGCACCGCTACGACCGGCTCGCCACCGCGATGCTGAAGCGCGCCGGGCTCGACCCGACGCGGCTGGCGCCGCCGGACCTGCCGGAGCTGCCGCCACATCGCGAGCGGTGAGCCGGCCTCGAGACTCCGAGTTGAGCAAGCGCCGTCGGACGATGGACCGTGTCTTGAGCGCGATCATCGGGTCTCGAGTGTCAACGGTGGCGTCTGCCCTGCGCGGCGGTCTATCCCCAAATACCGCGGACGAAAACGGGACGACGCTCCTGTACCAGGCGGCGGTCCAGGGCGAGACGGAGATCGTCCGCATGCTGCCGGACGCGGGCGCAGACCCCAATCAAGAGAGCCACGGATTGAGCGAGGGCTTGCCTCTCTGCGCGGCCGCGTGTAGGGGCCACACGGAACTCGTGCGGCTCCTGCTCGATCGTGGGGCTGACCCAAACGGAATCGAGAACGGACCGATGACAGCCCTCGCCTGGGCGCGTTGGACGAAGCACCCTGACACCGTCGAGCTTCTTCTCGAACGTGGGGCCAGCCTCGACCCGATCGCCGATGCGGCGCCGCCGTCGGATTGAGCTCCTCCGCGTTCCGGCGCCCTCTATCGTTGTCGCATGTGTCGAAGCATCAAGACCCTGCGTCACTCCGACGTGGTCGCCACCGACGATGAGATCCGGGCCGCGGCGCGGCAGTTCGTGCGCAAGGTGAGCGGGTTTCGCGAGCCGACCTCCCGTCACGCCGAGGCTTTCGAGGGCGCGGTCGACGAGATC
>VBJE01000098.1 GCA_005879675.1 Chloroflexota bacterium | reverse complement strand
ACGCTTCGACGTTCTCCATTTCCACGAGCCTTTGATGCCTGCCCTGCCGATGACCATGCTGCGCATGTCGACGACCGCAAACGTCGGCACGTTCCATGCATTCGCGCCTTCCAACATCGGCTACTACTACGGCCGTCCGCTGCTGAAGCCTTACCTTCAGCACCTTCACCGCGCGATCGCCGTCAGCGAGCCCGCGCGCGCCTTCGTGACTCGCTACTTTCCCGGCCACCCGATGCGCGTCATCCCGAACGGGATCGACGTCAATGTGTACAAGCCTGGACTGCCGCCCATCCGCCACCTTCGCGACGACTGCCTCAACATCCTTTTCGTCGGCAGGCTCGAGAAACGCAAAGGACTGGGCGACCTGTTGCGGGCGTACCGGGCGATGAACTCGCGACTGCCACATGCGCGCCTGATCATCGTCGGCGACGGACCGCTCCGCGGGCGGGTCGAGTCGTACGTCACCAGGCACCGGCTGCCGAACGTGATCCTCGCGGGCTTCGTCCCCGACAGCGTCAAGCCGCGGTATTACAACAGCGCCGACATCTTCTGCGCTCCGGCAACGGGAGCCGAGAGCTTCGGCATCGTGCTTCTCGAAGCGCTGGCGTCGGGGGTGCCCGTCGTCGCGACCGAGGTGCCCGGCTACATGTCAGTGCTCGAGCCAGGCCGCGACAGCGTCACGGTGCCGCCGAAGAACTGGCGCGAGCTCGCCGCCTCGCTAGTCATCCTCGGCCGGGACGCAGAGCTCCGGCGCCGTCTCGCCGACTACGGGGTGCAGAAGGCTCGGCGCTACTCCTGGGAACGCGTCGCGTCCGAGGTGGTCGACGTCTACCACGAGGCGCGCAAGGCGCTCGCAGCCCAGCCCGCGATGGAAATGGAGGTGACAGGTGTTCACCACGCGGTTTGAGGCGTGGGTGCGGCGCCACGCCGAGGCGCTGATCTCGGCGCTCGGCCGCTCGCCCCTGACGCCCAACCAGGTCACGGTCGTGGGCGTCGCCCTGACCTTCTTCGCCGCTGTGCTGGTCGCTTTCGGGCAGCTGCGATGGGCGGGCGTCGTCCTGGTGTTCGCCGGCACATGCGACATCCTGGACGGCGCGCTCGCGCGCTCGACGAAGGCGGCCTATCCATACGGCGCATTCCTGGACTCCACGCTCGACCGCTACTCCGAAGGCGCGGTGTACATCGGCCTCGCCGCGTACTTCGTCACCTTTGAGCCCCCGCTCCAGGAGTGGCTGGTCCTCGCCACGCTCACCGCGCTCGCCGGGTCGTTCCTCGTGAGCTATGTCCGCGCGCGAGCCCAGAGCCTGGGCTTTGCCTGTCGGTCGGGCCTGTTCCAGCGCCCCGAGCGCGTGGTCGTGACCGTGATCGGCCTGCTGTTCGGCGGCTACGTCCTTTACGGGGTCGTTTTTCTCCTCGCCATCATCACCAACGTCACGGCCCTGCAGCGCATCCGCGAGGTGTGGCTCCAGGGCCGCGCGCAGCGCCTCGAGCGCGAGCGGGAGAACGCCAAGGCGGGACGGCCGGCTCCAAACCAGGTGCCTTGACAGATCCATTCGAGGGCGTCGTCGGCCATGCACAGGCACTGGAGCAGCTGCGCTCGCAGCTCAAGACCGATCGCCTCGCCCACGCTTACCTGTTCGTCGGCGAGAAGGGCCTGGGTAAATCGACCGTGGCGCGAGCGCTCGCGTCGGCGCTGCTGCCCGAGGCGCCGCTGCGGCGACACCCCGACTATTGGGAAGACGACCGGATCAAGCTCATCCCGATCAGCGAGAT
This sequence comes from Chloroflexota bacterium, assembly GCA_005879675.1. Taxonomy (GTDB): domain Bacteria; phylum Chloroflexota; class Dormibacteria; order Dormibacterales; family Dormibacteraceae; genus 40CM-4-65-16. The sequence goes on along the minus strand of VBJE01000098.1, from coordinate 18,746 downwards.
CAGGCTTCTCCCTGACAAGCCGCCTGAGTTCCACGAGCTCACCCTGCAGCAGTTCCTCAATCTCAAGCCGGCCGTCGGGAAGTGCCGCGTCGCGACGGTCGTAAACGTGGGGCGGCTGCAGGACCAGTCGCAGGGCTCGCTCTTGAAGACACTTGAAGAGCCGCACCCGCACCGAGTCATCGTCCTGACGACGCCGAGCCTCAACCCCTTCGTGGTCCTGCCGACCGTCGTGTCGCGTTGCCAGCGTGTGTTCTTTCACCCCGTGCCGGCGGCTGAGATCGAGCGGCTGCTCGCCTCCCACGGCGTGGAGGCGAAGCGCGCCCGGCTTCTGGCCGAGCTGTCCAGCGGCCGGCCCGGTTGGGCGATGCGGCGGGCGGGCGACGAGCGCGTGATCGAGCTCCATCACGCGTGGACGCGACGCCTCGAGGAGATCTTTGGCGCGCCGGCCGACGTGCCCCTTCACGTCGCGGCGCAGCTCGACTCGGAGCAGATGGGCTGGAGGCGCAGCGAGGGCGACGAGGAAGACCCAGCCTTGTTCGCGATCGCGAGCTGGCAGATCGAGCTTCGCCGCCGGATGCTTGCCAGCCGCGGCCGCGAGCAGGGACGGTGGGCCCGGCTGCTGGAGCTGTCGTACGACACGCTCGGCTACCTGGAGCAGAACGTCAGCCCCCGCCTCGCGCTCGAAACCTTTCTCCTCGAATGCCGAAAGGCGTCGTGAGGAAAGCCCTCCAGGGCTTCCATCCGTACGTCCCCGGCGAGCAGCCGCCCGACGGGGCCGGCTGGGTGAAGCTCAACACGAACGAGTCCCCGCTGCCGCCCTCGACGCGGGTGCTCGAGGCGATCAAGGCCGCGGCCGACGACTCCCTGCGCCTCTACCCCAGCCCGACCGCGGCCCCGGCGCGAGAGGCGATCGCGCGCCGCTTCGGCCTCGAGCCCTCGCAGGTGACGGTGGGCAACGGGGGCGACGAGCTGATCGAGCTGTGCTTCCGCGCCTTCGCGGGCGCCGGCGACACGGTCGCGTTTCCGACCCCGACCTATCCGCTGTTCGAGCCGCTGTGCCGGATCCACGAAGCGGAGGCGTCGCGGCATCCCACGGAGGACTTCGCTGAGCTCCCGCCGAGCCTCGGCCCAGATCCTTCGCCGCTCAAGTTCATCGTCAACCCGAACTCGCCTACCGGTGCGCTGTTCGACGCCCACCACGTCGAGGCCGCCGTCGCCGCCTCGTCCGGGGTGGTCGCGATCGACGAGGCGTATGTCGACTTCGCGCCTCGATCGGCCCTGGACCTGCTCGCTTCGCGCGGCAACGTGCTGCTGCTGCGGACGTTCTCGAAGTCGTATGGCCTGGCCGGCATGCGCATCGGCTTCGCCCTCGGCAGTCGCGAGCTGATCGAGGCGCTGGACTCGGTCAAGGACTCGTACAGCGTCGACCGGCTCGCGATCGTCGCCGCGGTGGCCGCGATCGAGGACGAGGCGCATCACCGGGGACTGGTCGAGGAGGTCGTAAGGAACCGCGGCGAGCTCGCGCGGTCGCTCCGCGGGCTGCGATTCGAGGTCGTCGACTCGGCCACGAATTTCGTCTTCGCCCGGCCTCCGATGCCCGCCGCGCAGGTCGTCGCGGCCCTGCGCGAGCGCCAGGTCCTGGTGCGCCATTACGATCGTGAGCCGATCGCGGGCTGGATCCGCATCACCGTCGGCACGCGCGAGCAGCACGAGAAGCTGCTCGCCGGACTCAAGGAGATCCTGGGCTGAGCACACCGACACGCGAAGAGACGTGGGACCTGGTCACCTCCATGACCAAGTCGGACCAGCTCCGCCGGCACATGCGCAGCGTCGAGGCCGCGATGCGCGCCTACGCACGGCGGTTCGGCGAGGACGAGGAACGCTGGGGCGTGCTCGGCCTCATCCACGACTGGGACTACGAGTCGGGGCCTACGGCCGAGCTGCACCCGATGCGCGGCATCGAGATGCTGCGCGAGAAAGGGTGGCCGGAGGACATCCTCGAGGACATCGCCTCGCACGCCGACTACCTGAACGTGCCGCGCGACACCAACGCCCGTAAGGCGCTCTACGCCGTCGACGAGATGTGCGGATTCATCATCGCCTGCGCACTCGTCAAGCCAGACCGGGCGCTGAGCGCGGTCGAGGCGAGCACGGTGCGCAAGAAGATGAAGGACAAGGCCTTCGCGCGCGGGGTCCACCGCGAAGAGCTGGTCGCGGGCGCCGAGGTGCTGGGCGTACCCTTCGACGAGCACGTGGTGTTCGTCCGCGACGCCCTCAAACCCATCGCGCCGGAGCTCGGTCTCAACCCATGAGCTCAGGCGGCCGCGCACGGGTGCTGCTGATGCACCCGATCCTCGACCCCGGCCCCGCGATCCTGGGCGAGGCTGCCGAGGTTGTTCCCTACCCGGCCGGCGGGCCCCTCGACGAGGGGAGCATCCGCCAGGCGGCGGAGGGCTGCGTCGGCATCGTCAGCCAGCTCATGGACCCGATCCGCGAAACGGTCCTTTCCACCCCCGGCCTCAAGTGCGTGAGCAACGTGGCCGTGGGCTTCGACAACATCGACGTCGCGGCCGCGACCGCGCACAAGGTGATGGTCACCAACACTCCCGGCGTGCTGGACGACTCCACCGCCGATTTCGCCTTCACCCTCTTGATGGCCGCCACCCGCCGCATAGTCGAGGCCGACCAGTTCACGCGTTCGGGGCAATTCCGCGGGTGGGCGATCGACATGATGCTCGGCCAGGACGTCTTCGGGGCGACGCTCGGGATCGTCGGCGCGGGGCGGATCGGCCGCGGCGTGGCGCACCGGGCGAAGGGATTCAACATGCGCGTTCTCTACTACGACCCGCAGCCGCTGCCCCGCGAGGCCGAGGAGCAGCTGGGCGCGACGCGCGCCGACCTCAACCGGCTCATCGCCGAGTCGGACTTCATCTCCATCCACGTGCCGCTGACGCAGGAGACGCACCACCTGTTCAGCACCCCGCAGTTCAACGCCATGAAGCGGAACGCGGTCCTGGTCAACACGTCGCGGGGCCCGGTGGTCGACGAGGCGGCGCTGGTCGAGGCGCTGAGGGCGAAGAAGATCGCAGGCGCCGGGCTGGACGTCTACGAGCGCGAGCCGGCGGTTCATCCTCACCTCATCGCGATGCCGAACGTGGTGCTCGCTCCCCACATCGCCAGCGCCACGGTGCGGACGCGCTCCGAGATGTCCGCGATGGCGGCGCGGAACATGGCGACGGCGGTGCGCGGCGGCCGCCCGCCGAACCTCGTCAACCCCGAGGTCAAGCGATAGCGGTCACCCTTCGATACAAGCTGCTGGCGCTCGACCTCGATGGCACGATCCTCGGGCTCGAGCTCTCCCTCGACCCGCGCGACGTCGCGGCGGTGCAGCGCCTGGTGGCGGCGGGCATCACCGTGATCGCGTGCACGGGCCGGCCGTTCCCGGGTGCGGCGCCGTGGGCGACAAGGCTTGGCCTGGACGGGCCGATCGTTTGCTACCAGGGGGCGCAGGTGCGGACGCTGGATGGGGGCGTACTGCTTGACCACGGGATCCGGCACGACCTGGCGATGGAGGTCATCCGCTACGCGCAGGAGCGCGACCTGCACGTCCAGGCCTACCGCGACGACCTGCTCATCGTGGCGCGGGACCGGCCGGAGGCGCGTCGCTACGCTGAGCACGCGAGCATGGACGTCCATGTGGTCGGCGACCTCGACCAGGCGATGGGTCCGACCACGCCCAAGCTTGTGATCGTCTCCACCCCGGAGGTGCTCGACGCCCTGCTGCCCGACGCCCGCCGGCGGTGGGCAGGCCGGCTCAACGTCGCCACGTCGACTGCCGACTACCTCGAGTTCACCAGCGTGGAGAGCGACAAGGCGTCGGCGCTGAAGTTCCTGAGCGAGCGGCTTGGCATCCCGCAGGCCGAGGTCGTGGCGGTCGGCGACGGACGCAACGACGCGTCGATGATCGTGTGGGCCGGACTCGGGGTCGCCGTCGAAGGCTCTCCTTCGGAAGTGATCGCCGCCGCGGACCGCACGATACCCGGTCCCGGGAACGGCGGAATCGTCGAGCTCGCCGAAGCGTTGCTTACCTGATGGCCACGCTTCTTCTCGTCCACGCGCACCCCGACGACGAGGCGATCTCGACCGGCGGCGCGATGATGAAGGCGAAGGCGCACGGCCACCGTGTCGTCCTCGTCACGGCGACGCGCGGCGAGGTGGGCGAGATCTACAACATGGACGAGGCCGAATCGCGGCCGCGGCTCGGCGAGATCCGCAGCGAGGAGCTGAAGAACGCTTCGGAGATCCTCGGCGTCGACCGCCAGGAGTTCCTGGGCTACCGCGATTCGGGCATGGTCGACACCGCGGACAACAAAGACCCGCGCTCCTTCCACCAGGCCAGGCTCGAGGACGCCGCCGGAAAACTGGCGGTCGTCATCCGCGAGGAGCGGCCGGCGGTGGTCGTGACCTACGCCGAGGACGGCGTCTACGGTCACCCTGACCACATCAAGGCGCACCACGTCACGAACGCGGCGCTCGAGATTCTCGAGCGCGAAAGCCTACCGGTGAAGAAGCTTTACTACACGGCGCTCCCGCGCTCGATGATGGAAGCGTTCGTGCAGCAGATGCCCGAAGAGGCGCGGCAGGCCATGGGGGGCAACATGCGCATCGCCGGCACCCCCGACGAGCTCGTGACGACGAAGGTCGACGTCCACGACTACGTCCAGCGCAAGCGCGACGCGTTTCGCGCGCACGTCAGCCAGAACGACCCCAATTCGTGGTTCTCGACGATGCAGGACCAGGTCTATGAGCTCGCGTTCGGGACCGAGTACTACCAGCTGGCGCGGGGCAAGGCGGGATCGGAGCTGCCCGAGCCGGACCTTTTCGTGGGGATCGACTCGTAGACTCGAGGCGGTCATGGAAGTCCTGAAGGTCACGCCGCGGGGACCCCGCGCGAGATAGCGCCGGTGGAGGTACTCAAGATCACACCGCGCGGGTACTGCCACGGAGTGGTGGACGCGTTTCGGATCGCCAAGCGCGTGCGCGAAGAGACGAACGGTCCGGTGCACATGCTCGGAATGCTCGTGCACAACACCCACGCCACCGACGACCTGCAGGCGCAGGGGATCGCGCTCGTCGACCAGCCCAACCGGCTGGCCGGGCTGGAGCACATCAAGGAAGGCACGGTCATCTTCACCGCCCACGGGGTCTCCCCGCAGGTGAAAGAGCGCGCCGTCGAGCTGGGGCTCAAGCCCGTCGACGCCACGTGCTCCGACGTCGTCCGCACCCATGAGCTGGTCGCCGACCTGGCGCGAAAGGGCTACGAGGTCGTCTACATCGGCCGCAAGGGACACCCGGAACCGGAGGGCGTGGTGGGCGAGGCGCCTGGCAAGGTCCACCTCGTCCAGGATCCCCAGGACATCGACGCCCTCGCACTCGACGGGGATCGGATCGCGGTGACCTGCCAGACCACGTTGTCGGTCTGGGACACCGAGGACCTGATCGGGCGCGTCAAGGCGCGCTTCCCCCAGGCCGAGGTCTACAACGAGATCTGCCGCGCGACCCAGGAGCGGCAGGAGGCAGCGGTCGAGGCCGCGAAGGAGGTCGACCTCGTGATCGTCGTCGGGAGCCCGCGCTCGTCCAACTCGCTACGCCTCGTCGAGGTGGTCAAGAAGCTCGGCCACAAGCCGGCGTACCTGGTCGACAATCTGGAGGAAATCGACGTCGCCTGGTTCAGGGGAGTTCGCAGGGTGGGTGTCACGAGTGGCGCGTCGACCCCGACGCAGCTGACGCGCCGCGTGATCGAGCACCTGGAGGCGCTGGAAGTCCCGGCCTAGAGAGTCAGGTCCCTCGCAGCCTGCGCAGCACTCCGCCCAGCCCTCGGCGGTTGGCTCCGCGCGAGCCGGTGGCCGGCGCGGGCGCTGCCTCGGTCGGAGGCGCCGCGGTCTCGGGCACGTGGGCCGCGCGGGGCTCGTGCTCCTCATCCTTCGCCCCTGACCCGGACGAACGGCGCCGCCTCCGCCTTCGCGACGGGCCACTCGCGCGTTCGGGCTTGGCGGCTGAGGCCGGGGGCGCCGCGATCGCGGGCGGCTCGGGCACGGCGGTGCCGTTGGGCCTTCCCCGACGCCCTCGACGCCGCCTTGGAGCGGCCGTCGCTGCCGGTGTGGCCGCCGGCTGCTCAGGTGCGTGCGGCTGTCGGGCCGCGGAGAGGTTGCGCTTGACTTTCGCCCCCACCTCGCCTTCGGCGCAAAGGGCGCCGTCCAGGGTGTGGACGTCGACCCGCCAGACCACGATCGACGAGGGCGCCCCGCCTACGGGAGGCCGCTTCTGGGTCAGCGTCCACCGCGCGTAGATCGTGTCGCCCGCATGCACCGTCCGCGGGAACTTCCAGTTCAGCCACTCCCACTCGGCGACGGATGGCACCGGCATGTCGACCGAGCCAAGGCCGACGGCCATGGCGACCACCAGCGCCGGCGGCGCGGCCCGCGGGCCGTCTTTGCCGACCTCGATCGTCAGTGGCGAGAGGTCGCCGGCGACGCCGGCAAACAGCGATATCTCGGCTTCGGTGACGGTGCGGCGGCGCGTCGTCCACTCGCCGCCAAGAGGAAGGTCGTCGAAGGAAAGCGGCTCCAGATCGGGCCGAGTATAGCCCGCAGGGATGACTTCATTCGCGAGACGAGGTGGGGGCCTAAGGCCGAATTCACTCCGGGCCGTCCCCGAGGGTCGTCTTCCAAGCGCCTCCCAGCGCCGGTTGGGAGACGTGAGCTTTCTAGAACCAAGTCTCAGATTGCCGCGTTAACCTATCCGGAACTTCATGGAACCGGCGGGCATTCTGCTCATCGTCTCGGTCCTGCTGGTCGCCGCCCTCATGTTGCTGACCTTGTCCCTGATGCGCCTTCGCGGGACCACCCGCCACATGGAGGCCGCGCTCGCCGATGAGACCGGTGCCCGGGACCGCGCTAACCTGCTGCTGGCGCTGGCGTCCGCGGTCAACTCATCGCTGGCGCTCGAAGAGGTGCTGAACGTCGCCCTCACCCACGTCGGCCGGATCATGGGCGCGGTCGCGGGCGCCATGTACCTGGTCCGGCCCGGCAAGGCCGAGCTGTATCGGGAGGCGCATTACAACCTCACCACCCGCGCCCGCGGCAGCCTCCGCAAAATCGACGAAGAGCCGCTCCGGTCGGCCCTGGCCGCGATGAGGCCCCTGGTGGTGAAGCTCGACGAGCGGTCCGCGCCGGGCCTCGAGCTGGGGGGCCATCCGCAGCACGCGCTGGTCGCCCCGATCCAGCGCTCAGGCCAGCTCCTTTACCTGAACGCGTGGCGGGAGCTCACCGAGGACCAGGCCGACCTGCTGAACGGTGTCGCGTCGCAGGCCGCGATCGCGATCCGCCACGCCCAGCTCTTCACAGCCCAGGAGGAGAACGCGCTCACCGACGAGCTGACCAAGCTGTCCAACCGGCGCGCCCTTGCCCAGCGGTTCCTGCAGGAGATGCAGCGGGCGCGCCGTCACCACAACTCGATCGCTTTCATGATGGTCGACATCGACCACTTCAAGCAGGTCAACGACACCTACGGCCACCTCAACGGCGACGCGGTGTTGGCCGAGCTGGCGCAGATCCTGGTTTCGGGCGCACGCGAGTCGGACGTGTGCGCGCGCTACGGCGGCGAGGAGTTCGCGCTCATCCTCCACGAGACGACCGAATCCGGGGCGCGCGTGCTCGCCGAGCGCATCCGCGCCAAGGTGGCGGCGGCGACTTTCCCCGGTGGCCTGAAGCTGACCATCAGCGTCGGCGTCGCCGCGACGCACGAGGCGGCGCTCTTCACGCAGCTGATCGATCGCGCCGACCAGGCGCTGTACGCGGCCAAGCAGGGCGGGCGCAACCAGGTGCGGGTCGCCGACATGACGGGTCCCGCGCCAAAACCACATCCCGCCAGGCCGGAGCCGGAAGCGGTCTAAGCCGTCGGCGTCGCTCCTCGACGCGTGTGGCGATAGTCCGGACTGAGGACCCTTTGCGAGGCCCAACGAGGCTAAGAGTCCGGACTATCGGCCGAAGCCGGCGGGAATGAATCCGCCCGCGTAGAGAGCGGGTACAGTCAACCCCGGTGGGACACTTCTGCGTCCAGTGCGGCGCGCCGCTCGTGACCAGGATCATCGAAGGCCGGGAGCTGGAGGCATGCCCGAACGACGACTTCGTCCTGTGGCGCGACCCGAAGGTCGCGGCCGCGGTGGTCGTCGAGGCCGACGGTGGCATTGTCCTCGGCCGGCGGGCGATCGAGCCGGGCCGCGGCCTGTGGTGCCTTCCCGGGGGCTTCGTGAACCACGACGAGGACCCAGCCGTGGCCGCGGTGCGAGAGTGCTGGGAGGAGGTCGGCGCCGAGGTCGAGCTCATCGAGCTCCTGGGCGTGTACCACGTCGCCAAGACGACCGCTTCTTCGATCGTCGGCATCGCCTACCGCGGAAGACTGAGCCCGGGCTCGAAGATGGCGGCGGGTCCGGAGATGCTCGAGGTGGCGGTGTTCAGACCTGACGCGTGGCCGGAGATCGCGTTTCCGAGTCACCGGCAGGTGCTGGCGCTGTACGCCGGCGCACCTGGTCGGTCTGCATCGCGGCCATCACCAGCACCAGCACCACCGCCGCCACCGCGCACGCGGTGAACCCTGCCGCGTAACCGTAGCCCTGGACGACCGGGCCGAAGATCAGTGGCCCCGCCGACAGACCGAGGAAAAGGACCGTGCCGTACACGCCCATCGTCACGCCCCGGGTCGACGTTGTCGACAGGTCGGCGAACACGACGCCCATGGCCACAAACGCCGCGGCCATGAACGGTGTGCCGATGGCGAGCACGAGCGCCGGCAGGAGAAAGCCGTTCAGGTGGCCGAGGACGACCATCACGATCGACCACCCGACCGCGCCCACGAAGATGATCGGCCAGCGTTGGGGTATGCGGTCGATCAGGCGCCCGGCCGGGACGCGGGACACCCCGTTGACGATCGCCTGCAGCGCCAGCAGGTAGCCGACCTGCGAGTTGGGCAGCAGCAGCGCCTCCCGGCCGAACACGGGCAGAAAGGCGCCGATGGTGCCCCACGCCAGGGTCATGGCGATCAGCCCGATCGTGACCGGGACGAACGCGCGCTGGCGCGCGAGGGCCCGCAATGGTTCGCGCAGCGAGAGGCCGCGCCCCGAGCGCTGGGTGGTGTTGCTGGCGGCGATCGCGCCGGGCACGGTGAAGATCAGGAGCGCAGTGGTGACCGCGATGTCGGTGCGAAGGTCGATCCACCGCAACGCCAGCCCGGCGATCGAAGGACCGACGAAGAAGCCCACCTGCATCGAGAAGGTGAGCCAGCCCATGGCGCGGCCGAGGCGGCTGCGCGTCACTGACTCGGTGACCGCGCTGAACACGGCGGACTGCTGGATCCCGGCCGCGAGCCCGCCGACGATCTGCCAGAAGAACAGCGGAGGCACCGATGTCGTGAACGCGATCGCGAGCTGAGAGACGGCGGTGAGCACGAGCGATATGGCCAGCAGCGTGCGGGCGCCGAAGCGGTCGACCAGCACACCGGATGGCAACGAGAGGAAGGCGGCGGCGATCGTCGCCACCGAGAAAAGCGCTCCGACCGCGAACCGGCTCGCGCCCATGTCGTGGGCGTAGAGCGGAACGGTGAGGCCCCGAGCCGCGATGGAGGCGAAAACCGCACCTGCGGCCACGTACAGGAACACCATGCGGCGCGATTCAGCGACGGGCTTGGGCACGGTCCCTACGATACCGGCGACATGGTGCGCGAACGGGTAGGCGACTGGCGACTGTCCTGGCGTTTCGCCCTCGCGGGCCTGCTGGCCGGGCTGCTGGTCATCGCCATAGCTCAAACCGGCCTCACGACCGGAACATTCGACGCGGCACAGGATCGCCTGTTCCCGGCGCCGGCGCCCGATTCGCGGATCACGCTGGTCGCAATCGACCAGGTGTCCGCGAAAAACCTCGGCGGCTATCCCCTGGTCTCCAACGCCTACCACGCCCAGGCGATCAACTACCTGATGAGCCTCAACCCTCGCGTCATCCTGTTCGACGTCCCCCTCAGCAGAACGCCAGACGACATCGAGGACCCAGCGCATCCCCTCGACACGAACAAGCCGCTGATCGCGGCTTTGACCGCAGCCGCCGGCAAGATCGTGCTGGTCTGCACCGCAGACCAGAAACCGTTCAAGGAATTCGAGGTCGGCGAGGCGATCGGCGAGCAGACGCTTGCGGTGCCTGACGCCGCCAACGCGGTGCGCGGGGTGGCCCTGAGGCCCAAGCGCACCTGCGACGAGAACGAGAGCCAGGAGCCTGCCTTCCTGCAGGCGCTGCGGATCTCAGACGGGATCACCGATCCGCTCGTGACGACGGCTTCCACGGCCCAGTTCGGCCAGCACAGGATCCCCCTGGTCAACGGGCAGATGCTCATCAACTTCACCCGCGGCAGCGGCCCGACCTGCACGTACGCGCAAATCTTCGTGGGCGCCTGTCTTCATCCGGAGCTGATCACCAATCACATCGTCGTCGTCGGACCCAAGGTCATCGACGCCGGTGATGTCTATGCCCAACCTGTCGCCTTCGCCCACGACGACAGCTTCTGCCCGCCGACCCGACAGCGCTGCATGCTCGACAACCAGAACTACGGCTATCGCATCCAGGCTGACGCGATGAGCACGATCCTTGCCGACCGGTACGTGCGTGCGCAGCCGAACATCTCGATCCAGCTCGCGGTCCTGGTCCTCGCCACGTTCGTCGGCCTGCTCGTGTATCTGCTTTCGTTTCGGGCGGCGGCGCTGCTCACGGCGACCATGCTCCTCGCCTACTACCTCTACATCTATGCCCTCGGGCAGAACGATTTCCTCGCCGACCCTCTCTACGCGCCCATCGCGATCGTGCTCGGCGCGACGTTCTCGCTCGGCGCGCGCTACGTGCTCGAGGAACGCGAGAGGCGCAAGGTGGAACGCATCTTCGGCCACTACATCGACCCGCGCGTCGCCCGTCAGCTCGCGGCCACGCGTTCCGTCGAAGAGCTCATCTCCAGGGGGGAGAGACGAGACCTCACCGTGCTCTTCATGGACATCAGGGGCTTCACCTCGATGTCGGAGACGATGCGAGCGGACGACGTGCTCGCGCTGATCCAGGACTACCTCGACGAGATGAGCAAGCTGGTCCTCAAGTGGGATGGTCTCATCGACAAGTACGTCGGTGACGAGATCATGGCTCTGTGGAACGCACCGCTCGCGCAGCCCAACCACGCGCTGCTCGCCGTGCGATGCGCCTACGACCTCATCAGTAGCGCGCCCGCGGTGCAGGCCAAGCTCGCCGCGCGCGGGCTGCCCCCGATCGGGTGGGGGATCGGCATCAACACCGGCGCCGCGGTCGTCGGCAACATGGGCAGCCAGGACCGGCTGCAGTACACGGCGCTCGGCGACACGGTCAACACGGCGGCGCGCTTCTGCAGCGCCGCGCCGGCGTTCAACCTGCTCGTTGGCTGGCCGACGTATCAGGCGTGCTCCGACTACATCGCCGTCGACGAGATGCCGGGCCTGCAGCTGAAGGGCAAGTCGGCGGAGACCTTCCGCATCCTCAAGGTGACAGCGATCCGCGAGGACAAAGGATCGCCGTGGGTGCCTATCCCGACGGATGCCGCTGCTGACGCCTACACGGCCAAGCGCAAGCTCTACACCACCCAAGAAGTCTTTGCCTGACGGCATCGATCGCGCAGCCGAGCTCCTTGCCGCCGCGCACCACGGTCTCGCCCTGACGGGTGCGGGCGTTTCCGCCGAGAGCGGGATCCCCACGTTTCGCGGCGAGGGCGGGCTGTGGACGAAGTACGACCCCGTCAAGGTCTCGTCGATCGACAGCTTTCTCGCCGATCCCGCCGCTTACTGGACGGTGGCAAAACAGCGCGGCAGCGTGGCGTTGAAGGCGAAGCCCAACCCGGGCCACCTCGCGCTGGCGGCGCTCGAGTCAGCCGGTCACATCGTCGCGGTGGTGACTCAGAACACCGACGGCCTGCACCGAGACGCGGGCAGCCGGCACGTGGTCGAGCTGCACGGGTCAGGACGCACGGTCGAGTGCCTGAGCTGCGGGCGGCGGGAGCCGCGGTCGGAAGTACAGGCAAGGCTCGACGTCGAGATGCCTCCGCGCTGCCTGAGCTGCGGCGGCACCGTGCTCAAGCCGACCGTCGTCCTGTTCGGCGAGCCGATGCCGCAGGCCGCGACCGAGGAGGCTTTCGCGCTCGCGTCGCGATCGGACGTGATGCTGGTGGTGGGGACATCGCTTGTCGTCTTTCCCGCGGCCGACGTTCCGCTGGTGGCCGTGCGCTCGGGCGCGCGCATGATCGTGGTCAACGCCGAGCCGACTCCGTTCGACCGGCTGGCGGAGGTGGTGATCCACGGCCGCTCGGGCGAAGTGCTGCCCGAGCTCGTTCGGCTCATAGATGAGTGACGCTGCCGGCGACGAACAGCTCCCCGTCCACCACAAGCTCCCCGCGCGGCCCGATGTCCTCGGCCAGGCCCTCAGCCGTCCTCCCGCCAACCTCGACGCGGACGCGGCGCCCGAGGGTCGCTGAGAGCGCGCGCCACCGGCGGAGGACGGCCTCGTCGGGCGCTCGAGTCCAGCGCTCGATCTCGGCCTCCAGGCGAGCGAAGACATCGTCGCGCGGCCGATCCAAGCGGGCGGCGCCTTCCGGCGCCGAGGACAGGTTGATGCCGATGCCGCAGATCGCCTTGCGCGGCGTCGTCTCAACGAGTATGCCGCCGAGCTTGCGCCCGTCGAGCAGGAGGTCGTTGGGCCACTTCAATCGCACCTCGGGGCCGCACGCCTCCGCGGCGGCCACGCCGGCGGCAAGGCTCAGCAGCGGCGACGGCGTCAGCACGAAAGAGACGAGCAGCGCCGTGCCGGGCGGCGCGTCCCAGCGCCGCTCCAGCCGTCCGCGGCCCGCGGTCTGATGGTCGGCGATGACGACCGAGCCGATGGGCATGTCGCGCGCGACGTCCTGCGTCGAAGTCACGGCATCCAGGCGCAGAACTTGCCCGTAACCCACGGTCGGTAAGCTACATCGCAGCCATGAAGCTCCATCGCGCGGTCGTGCTCGTGGTGATGATGCTCATCGCCCTGGGCGCGTTCGTGCTCCTCACGGCCGCCGGCATCGCGAGCTTCGACGGCCGCAGCCTGATCGCCCTCATCGTCGTCGTCGTCGCCGCGGCGATCAGCGGCGTGGCCTTCAGCTGGAAGCGCTACAGCAGGCGTTCGTGACGCTGCCTCTTCGTCTGGGGTACAAGGCTTCCGCCGAGCAGTTCTCCGCGCGCGAGCTCCTGAATTTCGCGGTCGCTGCGGAGAAGAACGGGTTCGACTCGGTCTTCATCAGCGACCACTTCCAACCGTGGCGGCACTCCGACGGCCACGCGCCGTTCGCCTTCTCCTGGCTTGCCGCCGCCGGGGAGTGCACGTCGCGGGTCGCGCTCGGGACCTCGGTCAACACGCCGACGTTTCGCTACCACCCCGCGATCGTGGCCCAGGCGTTCGGCACGCTCGGCGAGATGATTCCGGGCCGCATGATCCTCGGCGTCGGCACGGGCGAGCACCTGAACGAGGGCGCCCTTGGCATTCCTTGGCCCGACAACAAGGAGCGGTTTGCCAGGTTGCGCGAAGCCGTACGCCTCATACGCCTGCTCTGGACCGAGCAATCGGTGACCTTCGACGGCGACTACTACCACACGCGCAACGCGACCGTCTACGACCGCCCGGAGAAACCGATCCCGATCTATGTCGGCGCGGGAGGGCCGCAGGTGGCGAAGTACGCCGGGCGGGCGGGCGACGGGCTCATCTGCACGTCGGGAAAAGGAATGGAGCTTTACTCGGAGCAGTTGCTCCCGTCGTTCAGCGATGGGGCCAAAGAGTCAGGGCGCGACGCGGCCGACCTCGACAAGATGATCGAGGTGAAGGTGTCATACGACACGGACCGCAAACGCGCGATGGAGGACACGAAGATCTGGGCGGCGCTCGCATTGCCGGCCGAGGCCAAGGCAGGCATCGACGATCCGCGCGAGATGGAGCGGCTCGCCAGGACCGTCGAGGACGTCGCCCACCGCCGCTGGCTCGTGTCCGACGACCCTGACGAGCACATCGAGCAGCTGCGGCCGTATCTCGAGCTTGGCTTCAACCACCTCGTGTTCCACTCGCCCGGCGACGGCCAGGCGCGCTTTCTCGAGCTCTACGGCGGGCAGATCCTGCCCCGTATCCGAGACCGATGGGGCTAAGGACGTGGGTCGTCGTCCTGATCAAGGACTTCGACTCGGCCAAGCAGCGCCTCCGGCCCGCGCTCGGAGCGAAGTCGCGGCGCGCGCTCGCCCGCAACAACGCCCGGCAGGCGGTCCACGCGGCGGCGGCCGGCGATCACGTGCTGGTCGTGGCGGGTGGGGAGGAGGTGGCGGAGATGGCAGCCGCCTGGGGAGCCGATGTCCTGCTCGAGCCGCGCGAGGAGGGCCAGAACGTGGCCGCCAGGCGCGGCATCGACCGCGCGGTCCAGGGCGGCGCCGAGGCCGTGCTGCTCCTCTCGAGCGACCTGCCCCTGGTGACCGAAGCCGCGGTTCGGGACCTGCTGCAAGCGGCCGCCCGGCTCCCGTCGCCGGTCGTGGTCGCCGCTCCGGCGACCGGCCGTGGGGGGACCAACGCCCTGTACCTTCGGCCTCCGGGAGCGATCGGGCTCCACTTCGGCGACGAGTCGCTGGCCCAGTTTCGCGCCGACGCCGAGCAGCGCCTGGTGAAGTTCGTCGCCTTCCAGTCCGACGCGCTGGCGCTGGACCTCGACGAACCGGCCGACCTCGCCCGCATCAGCCCAGCGGTGTGAGGCACCTCGAGCTGATCGGCGTCGACGGGCTGCCGGAGGTGCGGCCCGGGGACGATCTGGGCGCGCTGATCGGCGCCCGGGCAAAACTCCAGGCCGGCGACGTGCTCGTGGTCGCCCAGAAGGCGGTGTCCAAAGCCGAGGGCAGGTTGGTCGACCTCGCGACCGTCACGGCCGGCGACGAGGCGGTGCGCATCTCTTCCGGGCTGATCGCGCGTCCCGATCCGCGCATGGTCCAGGTCGTCCTCGACGAGAGCGTCCGCGTGCTGCGCTCAGAACGCGTGCTGATCACCGAGACGCGCCATGGGTACGTCTGCGCCAACGCGGGCATTGATCATTCCAACACCGGCGGCCGCGGCATCTTGACCCTGCTGCCGCTGGACCCCGACTCGAGCGCGGGCAAGCTGCGCGACCGGTTGCGGGAGGTAACCGGGGTCGAGGTAGGCGTGATCGTTTCCGACACCTTCGGCCGCCCCTGGCGCCTGGGCATCGTCAACATTGCCCTCGGTGTGGCGGGTGTGCCCGCGCTGGTCGACCTCCGCGGCACGCCCGACGACAACGGCGAGGCTCTTCACGCCACGGTCCTCGCCGTCGCCGACGACATCGCGTCAAGCGCAGGCCTGGTCATGGAGAAGACGGCGCGCACCCCGGCCGTCGTCGTGCGCGGGCTTGCGCTCCAGGGGAGCGGGTCGGGGCGTGACCTCATCCGTCCCGCCGCGGAGGACCTGTTCCGCTGAAGGTAGTCGTCCTTGCCGGTGGCACCGGCGGCGCGGCCCTCGCGGCCGGCATCCAGGCAGTCGCGCCGCACCATGAGCTGACCGTGATCGCGAACACGGCCGACGACGACGAGTTCTGGGGGCTGCTGGTCTGCCCGGACGTCGACGCCGTGATCTATCGGTTGGCCGGCGTCTTCAACGACAAGGCGGGGTACGGGGTCAAGGACGACACCTTCCACGTCCTCGAGACCATGTCGAGCATTGGCGAGAAGGCATGGTTCCGCATCGGCGACAAGGACATCGCCAGCCACCTCGTGCGCGAGGGCCTGCTGGCGATTGGCTGCACGCTGACCGAGGCGACGCGAGAGCTCTGCCGCAGGTTTCAAGTCAGCGCCCTCGTGCTGCCGATGACCGATGGCCGCGTGCGCACGCGCTTCACGACCGACGCCGGCGAGCTTTCCTTCCAGGAGTACTTCGTCCGCGAGCGGCTGAGGCCGAAGCTTCAGCGCATCGAGTTCGCCGGTCTCGACGTGGCTCGACCGACGGCCGAGGTGATCGCTGCGCTGCGTGAGGCGGACCGCGTGATCATCGGTCCGTCCAACCCGCTCATCTCGATCGCTCCCATCCTCGCCCTGGTGCGGCCGGCGCTGGTGCGCGAGCGAACCATTGCCGTAACGCCGATCGTCGAGGGTCTCGCCCTGAAGGGTCCGACCGTCGAGATGATGCGCGCCCTCGGGCCCGAGCCGAACCCTGTCGAGGTTGCTCGCATGTATCGCGATGTCGCCGGCGTGTTCGTCCTCGACACACGCGATCGCGACCTGTCGGGCGCGATCGAAGGGCTTGGCTACCGCGTGGTGGTGGGCGACACAGTGATGCGCGACGGCGGCCGGACGCTTGCCGCCGCGGTCTTAAGCGCTAGGTGACGTGTGAGTTGGCCACCATGACGAGCACGCCGATCAGCACCATCACCAGGCCGACCACCAACACGGCGTACTGAGCCAGCGCCATCACGGTCCCGCCCGGGCGCTTGACGTCGGGTTCGTCGTTCTCCACGCCCGGCGCGTCGCCTGAAGCCAGCGACCAATCGCCGGTCTCCGCGGCTGCGGCCTTGCCTTTCTTCTTGCCGTCCGGCGGCGGCTCCGCGGTGGCCTTCGTCGTGCTGACCACGGACCAGCCGCCGGCAGACGTGGCAGACGCCGCGGCAGCGACATGCTCAGCCGGCGCGACGGGTTCGGCGGGCCGTGGCGCCGGGGTCCATGCCTGCTCGCTTGGCGCGGGCACCTGCGACGGTTCGGGCGCCGGCCGGAAGGGCTCTGGCTGCGGGGGCGTGTACGCCGGTTCGGGCGCGGCGGGCGGGTAGTCGAACGAAGGGGACTGCGCCGGCGCGGCCGGGGGGACGTCCCAGGGCGTGGCGGTCGGCGCCTCCTGCTGGCGCTGGAATGGCGGCGGCGCGAGAGGGGCGGCCGGCGGCGCCTCGTAGGCGGGCACCTCGTACTGGGCTTGCGCCGGTGGCGCCTGCGTGGCGCCCGGGATGGTCTCCTCGGAGGGCTTTTGCGACCTACCCCGCGGTGTGAGCGTCCTCTGTCGCGCGGCGCGCACCTTGTGCTCGATCTGCGACCGCCTTGCCGAATACATCGAGCGCTTCTCGACCGACTTCCTGCGCAATACGAAAAAGACAGCCATGATGCCGATCAAGGCGACGAACGGACCGGCCAGGAGGTACGGCATAGGCGCCGATTATCAGGGATCGGTCAGCGTCTGGACCCCAGGTTGTCAGACGCTGAGCATGTGTGACAATCGCCGAAGTGGCACTTTATGACCGCGTCCAATCGGAGATGATCGACGCCCGCGTACGCCGCGACGACGTTGCGTTGGGAACGCTTTCACTCTTGAAAAGCGAGCTCGTGCGAGCGAGCAAGGACAGCACCGCCGGGGGAAGCATCGATGACGAGCTGGTCGTGCGCGTCGCCCGCAAAGAGGTGAAGAAGCGCGAGGAGGCGATCGGGGTCTATCGCAAGGCGGGCCGCGAAGAGGCTGCGCGGCGAGAAGAGGCCGAGATGCAGGTGCTGCGCGGGTTCCTGCCCGCGGCGATGAGCGAGCAGGAGATCGAGTCCGAGGTGCGGGCGGTCATCGCCGAGGTGCAGCTTGATGGCCCGAAGGCCTTTGGCGCCGTGATGAAAGCGGCGACGGCCCGCCTGGCCGGCCGCGCGGACGGAAACCAGATCGCGGCGGTGGCGCGCAGGCTGCTTGCCGGCTCCTAAACCTAAAGCGGGTCCCAAGCGCAAGCCGGCGTGGATGACGCCGCGTCCACCGCGCGGGGCCAAGAAGCGTGCCCTGTTAGCGGTCGAGCGCCTGCGCGATCTCTACCACGCGGAGACCGAGCTGACCCATGAGAACCCATACCAGCTCCTTATCGCGACGATCCTTTCCGCGCAAACGACCGACCGCTCGGTCAACCTCGTCACCCCGGAGCTGTTCCGGCGTTACCCGACGGCCGAGGACCTTGCGGCCGCCGACCCGGCGGAGGTCGAAAGGCTCATCAAGCCGACCGGCTTCTTTCGCCTCAAGACCAGGCGCATCATCGCGGCGAGCCGAGCCCTCGTCGAGCTGTTCGGCGGCGAGGTGCCGAGGACGATGGAAGAGATGGTCAAGATCCCCGGCATCGGCCGCAAGACGGCGAACGTGATCCTGGGCGCGGGGTTCGACTCGCCCGGGTTCGCGGTCGACACGCACGTGACCCGGCTGACGAACCGCCTGGGGCTGGTGGCGACGAAGGACCCGGTGAAGATCGAGTACCAGGTCTGCTCGATGGTGCCGAAAGAGGAGTGGACGGCGTTGTCGCTCCGCTTGATCCTGCACGGCCGCAGGATCTGCGACGCGCGCCGTCCTCGCTGCGAAGAGTGCGTGCTCAACGATTTCTGCCCTTCGTCGCTGGTTCGCCCCCGGCGACGGCTCCGGAAGGGGCGGCCCATCGGCGAGGCGCCGGGCTCCGACATCAAGCTCGCCGGCGCCTAGGCCTGGCGGTAAGCGAACGTTTGTTCTACCATGGACGTTGTGGCGGCCCCGGAACCGCGACTGGCCGACGTCGAGTACCTCCAGGTCGAGTGCAAGTCGGCGCTCAACCCGGTCAAGAACATGGGCTTCTCCTGGTCGCTCAACCCGTACACG
>VBJE01000097.1:13319-15547 GCA_005879675.1 Chloroflexota bacterium | reverse complement strand
GTCGACACCACCATCGTCAACGTGGCGCTGCCCTACATGCAGCGCGACCTTGGTTTTTCCCAGGCCAACCTGACCTGGGTGGTCAACGCGTACCTGATCGCGTACGGAAGCTTCCTTCTGGTCGCCGGTCGCCTCGGCGACCTGATCGGCCGCCGCAAGGTCTTCCTCGCGGGCGTCTTCCTGTTCACGGTGGCATCGATCGGCAGCGGGTTCGCCCAGGGCGCCGACCACCTCATCGTCGGTCGGTTCCTCCAGGGCCTGGGTGGCTCGCTCTCGGCGGGGGTGATCATCGCCATCATCGTCACCGAGTTTCAAAAGCCGGTCGAGCGCGCCCAGGCGATGAGCGTCTTCACGCTCGTCATCGCGGGCGGCGGCTCACTGGGTCTGCTTGCGGGCGGATTCCTGACCCAATGGGTCAGCTGGCACTGGATCTTCTTCATCAACGTGCCGATCGGCATCCTCACGCTGGTCCTCGGCGTGTGGCTGATCGACGAGAACGAAGGGCTTGGTCTCAGCCACGGCGTCGACATCCCCGGCGCCGTCCTCATCACCGCGGCCCTGATGCTGGGCGTGTACGGGATCGTCACCGCGGCCGATTACGGCTGGACGTCAGCGCACACCCTGGGCTTTGGCGGCGCCTCGATCGCACTGACCGCGGCGTTCGTGCTGCTGGAGTCGCGTCTCAGGAACCCGCTCGTCCCCCTGCGCGTCTTCGCGATTCGCTCGCTCACCGGCGCGACGGCGGCGCGGGCTCTGCTCTTCAGCGGCCTGTTCACGAACTTCTTCGTCGGCGCCCTCTACCTCCAGCAGGTCCACGGCTACACCGCCTTCGAGACCGGGCTTGCCTTCCTCCCGACCACGCTCATGATCGGGGTCATGTCGGCCGGGCTGGCGGCGCGGCTCATGGCGCGGATAGGGCCCAGGAACCTGCTCATCGCCGGCCTGGCGATCATCGTCACAGCGCTCGTGATCCTGTCCACAGTTGGCGCGGGCACCGGCTACGCGCCATCGCTCCTGGCGGCTTACGTGCTCCTCGGCGCGGGAGGCGGCATGTCCTTTCTCCCGCTGCTCACGATCTCGATGTCCGAGGTGCCCCTGGCCGACGCCGGGCTCGGCTCGGGCTTCAGCAACGTCGTGATGCAGGTCGGCGGAGCCCTGGGATTGGCTTCGATCACCTCGATCTCCACCTCGACCGCGCAGGGCAACGGCGCCTTCCAGCTGGCATACGTCCTGGCCGCGATCTGCGTCACGGCCTCCCTGATGGTCGTGCTCGCCGTGCTGCGGGCTCCCGCCACCCAGGCCGTCGTGCGAGAGCACGTGCGAGTCGAGGAGTCCGAGCCAGAGGCGGCCTAGGCACCGGGGGTAACCTCAGAGGCGATGGGCCACGACAGCCGCCGGCTCTGGGAGGAGTGGGTGGCGACCAACATCGGCGGCGACGACGCGCGCCGCCGCAATGCTCTCGACGCGGTCCTGCAGGCGTTGGCCGTGGGCAAGAGCTCGACCGAGGCCGCGGACGCGGCTCGGCTGGCTGTAGGCGCTCCGGCGGCCAGCGTCCTCCGCTGCCGGTTCTGCGGCTCGACGCCGGCCGTCGCGATGACCGTCTTCGAGCACAACGGCTACATCGTGGTCTTCAGGACCAAGACCCTCAAGGGTCCTTTCTGCCGCAGCTGTGGTCTTTACGCCTGGCGAAAGATGACGGATACGACGCTGCTGAGAGGGTGGCTGGGCGTGATCTCGTTCGTCGTCGCCCCGTTGACGGCCCTGGTCAATCTCGTCAACCGCCGCAAGCTTGCTGCCCTGCCTGACCCGCAGGCGGGCACCGGTCTGCGCAGCCCTTCCGACCCCGGACCCAACCTGTTCAAGCGGCCGGGCGTGTACGTGTACGCGGCGATGATCGCCGCCGGGTTCGTCTTCTACGTGCTGCCGCTCATGCGCGGCTGACCAGCCAGGAAGGCGACGAGACGGGCGATGTCCGTCTCGTCGTTCCACCACCCCACCGACGCGCGCAGCCAGCCGTCGGGGAGGTTGCGGATGACCACGCCGGCGAGCTCCGCCGCCTTCACCACCTCCGGCGGGTCGCCCGGGACCCGGAACGAGACGAGCGTGCCCTGCCCGGCCTCCGTCCGGACATCGATGCCCGCCGCGACCAGGGCTTCGCGGCAGCGAGCCACCATGTCGGCGGCCCGCTCGATCCCCCACTCCGGGACATCCTCGAGCGCCGCGAGCAG
>VBJE01000097.1:0-13229 GCA_005879675.1 Chloroflexota bacterium | reverse complement strand
AGCCACTTCTGGCCCGACACCGTGTACCAGTCCGCCACGGCGGCGTCGACCGGGATCGCACCCACCGACTGGGCCCCGTCCACGAGCAGGGGCAGCCCGGTCTCGCGTTTGATGTCCGCGAGGGGGAGGACGTGTCCGTTGAGCCACAGCACGTGCGAGAGCGCGACCAGGCGGGTCCGCGGCGTGATCTCGTCCAGGACCGCCTGGAGGGCCAGAGCCGCGGGCCTCTCCATCACGCGCGCCTTCTTGATCTGCGCGCCGGACGCCAGCAGAGGCATCAGGAGCCCTGGGTGCTCGCCGTCCGTGGTGACGACCTCGTCCTCCGGGCTCAACCGCAGGCCGGTGACGACGATGTTGCAGCCCTCGGTGGTCGAGGTGGTGAGCAGCAGCTTGTCGACCGAGACGCCGATCTGGGCCGCGATCCGCTCGCGCAGCTTCTCCTCGGTCGCGAACGCCGCTTCCCAGACGCTCGCCGCGCCTCGACCTCCAGCCAGCGCGGCCGCCTCGGCGGCCTGCATGGCCTCGAAGGTGTGGCGCGAGAGCGGACCGACCGAGCCGGCGTTGAGGTAGGCGGAACGCTCCAGGACCGGGAACATGGATCGAGCTTCGGCGGGCGTCACGTGGGGTTCTGCGCGTAGAAGCGGCACGGCGGCGACTCGGCCGTGGTGTGGAAGTTCCAGTGCCGGCACCACGCGGTCCCGTCGAACTTGCGGCAGGTCCCACACGTGACGCGGGGCTTCGCCACGCGCGTCTTCTTCATGTGATGCTCCGGCCGCTCCCCAGGGACAGCGTGCCGCGCAGGTACTGCGCGCCGGTGCTGCCGCCTGTCCCGGTCTTGCTTCCGATCTGGCGCTCGACCATGAGCACGTGCCGCGAGCGCCAGTGTGCGAACGCCTCATCGTGGTCGAGGAGCGCCTCGCAAAGGTCGAAGAGATCGCCGTGCCGCTCGCGGTCGCGAAAGATCTCGAGCAGCGACGGCGAACCTCGCCGCTCCACCAGGCCGCGGAAGGCGTCGTCGACGGAGGGCTCCTCGAGACGGCGTCGCAGGCGGTCCATCTCGTCGGGCGTGCCCTCGAGACGCGAGACGTACTTCGGCTCCTTCAGCCCGGAGAGAAACTCGATCTCGCGGAACTGCACGGACTGAAAACCACTTGCGGGCGCGAGCTTGGACCGAAACGCGAGGAAATCCTGCGGCGCCATCGTCTCGAGGACGTCGATCTGCTCGATCAGCAGCTTCTCGATCACGTTGACCCGGCGGAGGTGGTGACGCGCGAAGAAGACGTCGCCGGCCGCGATCCGGTCCCTCGCCGTCTCGAGCTCGAACAGGATGACCTTGAACCACAGCTCGTAGACCTGGTGGGCGACGATGAAAAGAAGCTCGTCGTGCTCCTTGCTCAGGCCTTGCTGCAGCGAGAGCAGCTCCGGCACCTTGAGATAGGTGCCGTAAGAAAGCTCGCGGCCCTCTTCGCCGAATCGCCGCGACACGCTTAATGCTTGAAGTGGCGGCGGCCGGTCACCACCATCGCGATGCCGCCGGCGTCGGCGGCGGCGATAACGTCGGCGTCCTTCGTCGAACCCCCGGGCTGGATCACAGCCGTCACGCCGGCGCTCACCCCGAGCTCGAGGCCGTCGGGGAAGGGGAAGAACGCATCCGACGCCATGACCGCGCCGGCCGCCCTCCCGGCCGCGCGGTTCACCGCCAGCTGCACCGCCTCGACCCGCGACATCTGACCCGCGCCGATCCCGACGGCGGCGCCGTCCTTGAACAGGACGATCGCGTTCGACTTCACATGCTTGACGGCCGTCCACGCGAGGGCGAGCTGCGTCCACTCCTCCTCGGTCGGCTCGCGCTGGGATACCGGCTTGCACGACGCGCGGTCGAATCGCGCGCGGTCCCACTCCTGGACCAGGAAGCCTCCAGGCACCGAGCGCAGGTCGTAGTCGAAGAAGCCCTCGCGCGCAGGCGCGGCGGCGAGCACGACCATGTTCTTGCGCCGGGCGAGCACGTCCTTCGCCTCGTCCATGACCTCCGGCGCGATCACCACGTGGGTGACGATCTGCACGATCTGCTCCGCGGTCGAGCGATCGAGGGGACGGTTGACCGCGACGACGCCGCCGAACGCCGACACCCTGTCGCATTCGTATGCCTTGCGGTACGCGGTCGCAAGCTCAGCGGCCACCGCCAGTCCGCATGGGTTCATGTGCTTGATGATCGCAGCGGCGGGTGCAGCGAAGTCCATGACCAGCTGGAGGGCCGCGGATGCGTCCTGGATGTTGTTGAACCCCGGCGCGGCGCCCTGCACCTGCTCGGCTCCGCCCATGCCGCCGGGGTCGGGGCCGAGCCTGTAGAACGCGGCCTTCTGGTGCTCGTTCTCGCCGTACTTCAACGGTTGGGCGAGGAGCCCTGTGATCGAGATCTCGGCCGGGAAGCCGTTGCCACCCTCACGCCGGAGGAAGGCCGCGATCCAGGCGTCGTAGGCAGAGGTGTGCGCGTAAGCCTCGGCCGCCAGGCGTCGCCGCGCTCGGTCGTCGAGCGTGCCTTCGTGCAGCGCGCCCAGCACCTCGGAGTAGCGCTGCGGCCGCACGACCACGACCACCGACTCGTGATTCTTGGCCGCCGCCCGGATCATCGCCGGCCCGCCGATGTCGATCTGCTCGATCGCTTGCTCGACGGTGGCGTCCCCGTGAAGGATCGTGTCGACGAACGGGTAGAGGTTGGAGCACACGAGGTCGATCTCGCGCAGGCCGTGCTCCGCCAGCGTGGCCAGATGCTCCGGCCGGTCGCGCCGCGCCAGGATGCCCGCGTGCACGCCGGGGTGAAGCGTCTTGACGCGGCCGTCCATCATCTCGGGGAAGCCGGTGAGGTCGCTCACCGGGCGGGCGTCGAGCGCAGCCTCCTCGATCGCCTGCAGGGTGCTGCCGGTGGCGAAGAGCTCGTAACCGAGACGCTGCAGCCCGCGCGCGAACGCCACGAGCCCGGTCTTGTCGCTAACGGACAGAAGAGCTGCCGGCAAGTCGCGCCTCCATCAGCTTGATCCCCTCGGGCAGGATCCGGTACTCAGCCTCATGCACCCGCTGGCGCAGAGTCTCCACCGTATCGCCTTCCAGGATCGGGACGGACTCCTGGACGAGGATCGGGCCGGCGTCCAGCTCGGCGGTGACGACGTGAACCGTGGCGCCGGTGCGTTTGCCTCCGCGGGCGAGAGCCTGCTCGACGGCGTCCATCCCTCCGCCGAACTCGGGGAGCAGCGACGGATGAATGTTGATGATCCGGTTCGCAAACGCGTCGAGGAACGGATGGGTGTGGATGCGGTCGTAGCCGGCGTCCACCACCATCTCGACACCATGTCGGAGGAAGAAACCGCGCATCGCCACGTCGCGCTCCTCGGCGGAGGCAAACGACTTCTGCGACAGCTCCGCGAGCGGGATGCCGTGATCCCGCGCGAACGCGGCGCCGCCACACGACGGCCTGTTCGTGGCCACCGCCACCACGTCAAAGCCGCGCGCGACGAGGTTGCGCAGGTTCGTCCCCTTGCCGGAGACGCAGACGCCCAGCCTCAGTGGATCATCACCCGATCAGGGCCGCGCTGGGCTACCACTTCGCCGACGACCATCTCGCCCGGCGGCACATCTTTCGGATCCACGACCAGGATCATGCCCAGGCCCATGTTGAACGTCCCCCACATCTCGTCGTCGCTGACACGACCTCGGGCACGGATCCTTTCGAAGATCGGGGGCACCTCCCACGCGCCCGTCTCCAGGCTCGCGGCGAGGCCTTCGGGCAGACAGCGGGGCAGGTTGCCCGGGACGCCGCCACCGGTGATGTGCGCCGCGCCCTTCCACCGAATGCGCCGGAGGTCGTCCAGGTACGAGGTGTGGGGCGCGAGCAGCTCGCGCGAGAGCGTCTCGTTGAGCGGGACCCCCTCGAACACCTTGCGGGCGAGGGAGTACCCGTTCGTGTGCAGTCCGTTCGAACGAAGTCCGACCAGCACGTCGCCCGCCTGGATCGCGTCGCGATGCGCGCCCGCATCGACCAGGCCGACGATGAATCCCGCGAGGTCGTAGTCGCCCAGCGCGTAGACGCCGGGCATCTCGGCAGTCTCTCCGCCCAGCAGGGCGCACCCAGTCTCGCGGCACGCCTGGCTCATGCCCTCCACGAGCTGCGCGAACACGTCCGGGTCGAGCTTGCCGGTGGCGAAGTAGTCGAGGAAGAACAGCGGCCGTGCTCCGATGCACGCGATGTCGTTCACACAGTGGTTGACGATGTCGACGCCGATCCCGCGGTGCCTCCCCGCGGCGATGGCGACCTTGATCTTGGTGCCGACCCCGTCGGCGCTGGCCGCGAGGTGACCCCCGCCCGGCAGCGCGTACAGGCCCGCGAACGGGCCCACCCCGGCAACGACCTCCTTGCCGTGCGTGGCCGCGATCAGCGGTTTGACCCGCTCGAGCGCCTTCTCGTACGCCTCGATGTCCACGCCGGCAGCGGCGTACGACAGCCCTTCCTGGCTCACCTAGACCTTGGCGAGCTGCGGCGCCGGCGTCTCGAACTGCATTTTGTCCATTTCCAGTTGCTGGGGGACGGGGACCGGGTACGAGCCGTCGAAGCACGCGCGGCAGAATTCCTGCGCGGTGCCGCGCCCGATGGCGCGGATCAGCCCTGGGATCGAGAGGTAGTGGAGCGAGTCGGCGCCGATCTGCTGCCGGACCTCGTCCACCGAGCGGCCGGCCGCGATCAGCTCTTTGGTCGAACCGATATCGACGCCCATGAAGCAGGGATAGCGCATAGGAGGGCTGGAGATGCGCATGTGGATCTCTCTCGCGCCCGCGGCGCGAAGTCGCTCGATGGTCCGCCGAGTCGTCGTGCCGCGGACGATCGAGTCGTCGACGGCGATCAGGCGCTTGCCCTTGATCGAGCGCGGCAGCGGGTTGAGCTTGAGCATCACGCCCGCCTCGCGCAGCGACTGGTCGGGCTGGATGAACGTGCGGTTGATGTACCGGCTCTTCATCAGCGCCTCCCGGAACGTGATTCCCGAGGCCTCGGCGTAGCCGATCGCCGCGGGGGTGCCGGAGTCCGGGAATGCGACCACCATGTCCGCCTCGACCGGCGCCTCCCGCGCCAGCTCGTGGCCCATGCGGATGCGCGCGTCTTCGAGCTCGCAGTTCTTGAGTATCGAGTCCGGTCGGGCGAAGTAGATGAACTCGAAGACGCACATCGCGTGCTTGCTCGAGGTCTGAAAGCCGACGCTGTGGACCCCGCGCTCGTCCATCACGACCATCTCGCCGGGTTGCACCTCGCGGACGAACGTTGCGCGCACGGTGTCGAGGGCGCAGGTCTCGGATGCGACGACGTGCGCCGGCTGGCCGGGGAGCGGGATGTAGCCGATGCACAGCGGCCGGAAGCCGTACGGGTCGCGCAGAGCGATCAGCTGGTTCGGCGTGATGATGCCGCACGAGTAGGCGCCGACGATGCGCGCGAACGTGCGCCGGATGACGTCTTCCCACGACTTGCCGTGCGTGCTCTCGATGAGCCGGGCCATGACCTCGGTGTCGAGCGCCGTCTCGAACGTCACTCCCTGGTCGATGAGCTGCGAGCGGAGGGCGTCCGCGTTGAGGAGGTTGCCGTTATGCGCGATGGCTCCTGGCCCGAGGGTCGGGTGGTGAAAGGGCAGCGGATGGGCGTTCTCCGCCCGGCTCGCCCCGGTCGTCGAGTATCGGGTGTGGCCGAGGGCGACTATCGAGCCCTCGCCGAGCTCCTTGATCGTCGCGGGGGAGAAGACCTGCGCCACCAGGCCCATTTCGCGGTGGACGCGCACGGTCGCGCCGTCGGAGACCGCGATCCCCGCCGACTCCTGGCCGCGGTGCTGGAGGGCGAACAGGCCGAAGTAGGTGAGGTTGGCGACGTCGACGCCCTGCTTCGCGCAGATGCCGAAGACCCCGCACATTTAGGTGACCAGTGCCTCCCACGCCGCGCGGAGCTCGGCCAGCGTGACCTTGAGCTGGCCCTCGAACTCGAGGATGTCGCCGCCGGCCAGACCGAGGAGCGAGAGCTCGACGTTGTGCCGGCGCGCGAGCGACTGCATCTCCGGCATCGCGCGCGACGGCACGCTGACGATGTAGCGGCTCGGCGACTCCCCGAACAACGCGGCGTCCAGGCGCAGCGGCGGCTCGGGACGGACCGCGGGGCACCGCACGCCGATTCCGCCGAGCAGGCAGCACTCCGCGAGGGCGATCAGCATCCCGCCGTCCGCGCAGTCATGCGCGGAGTGGAGGTATCCGCTCTGGGCCGCGCTCAGGATCAGGCGGTTCACGGCCCTCTCGCGTGTGAGGTCCAGCGCCGGCGGTCTCCCCGCCACGTGGCCGTGCTCGACCTTCAGGTACTCGCTGCCGCCCAGGTCGTTGTGGCTCGAGCCGATGAGGAGCACGAAGTCGCCCTCCGCGCGCAGGGCGGCGCCAAGTCGCTTGCCGTAGTCGTCGATCACGCCGACCATGCCGACGACGGGCGTGGGATAGATCGCGGACTCTCCGTTCGAGTCGTTGTACAGGCTCACGTTGCCGCTCACCACCGGCACCTCGAGGGCGCGACACGCATACGCCAGCCCGGCGATCGCCTCCTCGAGCTCCCAGTACACCTCGGGCCGGTCGGGGTTGGCGAAGTTGAGGCAGTCGGTGACGGCGAGCGGCCTCGCGCCGGTGGCGATGATGTTGCGCGCGGCCTCGGCGACCGCCAGTTGCGCGCCCAGGTGAGGATCGAGATGGCAGTAGCGCGCATTGCAGTCGGTCGTGACCGCGATTCCCAGCCGCGTGCCCTTGACCCGCAGCATGGCCGCGTCACCACCGGGGGCGAGCACCGTCGAGTCGCCGACCATGTGGTCGTAGCGGCGGAAAATTCCGCGCCGGCTCGCGAGGTTCGGGCTCGCCAGCATGCGCAGCAGCGTTGCGCCGGGATCAGCGAGAGGCGGCAGCGCATCCACCTCGAGGCCGTAGGGCGGCTCCGGCGGAAAGCCCATCAGGCGGCGCATCGGCGCGCCGTCGGTCAGCAGCTTCACCGGTATGCGCGCGACGTGATCGCGGCCGTCGACGACGGTGAGCTGCCCGTCGTCGGTGACCTCTCCGATCACCGCCGAGGTCAGGTCCCATGCCTGGAAGATGGTTTCGACCTCCCGCTCGCGGCCGCGGCGGACGACCACCAGCATTCGCTCCTGCGACTCCGAGAGCATCAGGTCGTACGCAGTCATGCCTCTTTCGCGGCGCGGCACGCGGGCCACGTCGATCCGGGCGCCGGCGCCCTCAACCCTACCCGCGCATTCCGCCACCGCCGAGGTCAGCCCGGCCGCACCCAGGTCCTGGATCGCGACCACGGCGTCGGTGTGCGCGAGGTCCATGCACGCCTCGAGCAGGCACTTCTCGAGAAACGGGTTGCCGACCTGGACCGCGGGGCGGCGCTCGGCGCTGTTCTCGTCCAGCTCGAGGGACGCGAACGACGCCCCATGGATGCCGTCGCGCCCGGTGTCCGCGCCGACGAGCAGGATGCTGTTCCCGGTGCCCTCGGCGCGCGCGCGCATGAGCTGCTCCGTGCGCACCAGGCCGACGCACATCGCGTTGACCAGGGGATTGTTGGCGTAGCAGTCCTCGAAATAGACCTCGCCGCCAACCGTCGGGATGCCGATGCAGTTGCCATATCCGCCGATGCCGGCGACGATGCCCTCGAAATGCCGGGCCGACGCCGGCAGCGGCCCGAAGCGCAGCGAGTCGAGGAGCGCGATCGGCCTTGCGCCCATGGCGATGACGTCGCGGATGATGCCGCCGACGCCGGTCGCCGCTCCCTGGTACGGCTCGATCGCCGAGGGGTGGTTGTGCGACTCGATCTTGAACACGACCGACCACCCTTCGCCGATCTCCACCGCCCCGGCGTTCTCGCCCGGACCCTGGACGACGCCCGGGCCGCTTGCGGGCAGCCGGCGCAGCAATGCCTTGGAGCTCTTGTAGGAGCAGTGCTCCGACCAGAGGACGCCGACCATGCCCAGCTCGACCTCGTTCGGGGCTCGCTTCAGCTGCTCCACGATGACCCGATATTCGTCCGGGGTGAGCGCGACTTCCCTGAGTCGACGCTCGTCCACAGACTTGACGCTCAAGACACCAGGACCTTCAGCCCGCTCTCCGCCACCGAGCGGAACAGTTTGAGACCATCGGTGCCGCCGAGCTCGGCCTCGGAGCATCGCTCCGGGTGCGGCATCATCCCGAGGACGTTGCCGCGCGCGTTGACGATGCCCGCGATGTTGTGCAGCGATCCGTTCGGGTTGGCGCTCGGGATGACGCGGCCGTTGGCGTCGCTGTACCGGAGCACGACCTGGCCGCGCTGCTCGAGGCGCGACAGCGTGGCGGGGTCGGCGAAGTAGCTGCCCTCCCCGTGGGCGATCGGCACCCGCAGGACATCTCGCTCGGCGCAGCTCGAGGTGAACGGCAGGTCGGTGCGCTCGACGAGGAGATGCGTCCACTCGCAGCGGAACTCGAGCGAGGCGTTGCGGATCAGCGCGCCCGGCAGCAGGCCGGCCTCGCACAGGACCTGGAAGCCGTTGCAGATCCCCCATACCAGCCCGCCGCGGTCGGCGAACTCGCCCACCTGCTCCATCACCGGCGCAAAGCGTGCGATCGCGCCTGTCCGCAGGTAGTCGCCGTACGCGAACCCGCCGGGGAGGATCACGCAGTCACAGCCCTTGAGGTCGGTGTCCTTGTGCCAGAGGTAGACGAGGTCCTGGCCCAGCACCTGGTCGATGACCCAACCGCAGTCGCGGTCGGACCAGGTGCCCGGGAACACCACGACCCCGAACTTCACCTCCGGGAGTGCTCCCGCTCGATCTCGAATCGGAAATCCTCGATGACGTGGTTGGCCAGAAGCTGGCGGCACATCTCCTCGACGCGCTGCCTCGCCTCGTGCTCGGTGGTCCCTTCGAGGTTGATCTCTATGTACTTGCCGATGCGGACGTCGGTCACCTCGCGAAAGCCCAGCGACGCGAGGCCCTGCTTGACCGTCAGGCCCTGGGGGTCGTTCACCACCGGCTTCGGGGTCACGAGCACGCGCGCAATCATGTCTATCTTTCGTTCCTCGGTTTGGGCGGAAACAGGGGCTTGCCGACCAGGCGCTGGTATGCGGTCAGGTAGCGAAGGCGCGTCTGCGTGACCACGTCGGGGGGCAGCTTCGGCGGCTCGGACTCCTTGTCCCAGCCCGACCGCGTCAGCCAGTCGCGCACGAACTGCTTGTCGTACGACTCCGGCGACGTCCCGACGACGTACGTCTGCGCGTCCCAGTACCGCGAGCTGTCCGGCGTCAGGGCTTCGTCGATGAGGATGACGTCGTCGCCGATCTTGCCGAACTCGAACTTGGTGTCAGCAAGGATCAGGCCGCGGCGGGCGGAGAACTCGGACGCGTACTTGTAGAGCTCCAGGCTCGCGTCGCGCAGCTTGGTCGCGAGGTCGTCGCCCAGCTCTTTCTTCATGTGGTCGAACGTGATGTTCTCGTCGTGACCGGACTCGGCCTTCGTCGCGGGCGAGAACATCGGCGCGGCCAGCTTCTCGCTCTGCCGGAGCCCGGGCGGCATCTTCTCGCCGGCCAGCGTCTGCGACTCCTCGTACTCCTTCCATGCGCTGCCGGCGAGGTAGCCGCGAACCACGCACTCGAAATCGATGCGCTTCGCCTTGCGCACGATCATGAAGCGGCCCGCGAGCTCCTCGCGGAAGTTCTTCAGCACGGCCGGCAGGTCCGGGACCATGCCCGAGATGAGGTGGTTGGGCTGGAAGGTGTCGGTCTGCGAGAACCAGAAGATCGAGAGCTGCGTCAGCACCTTGCCGCGGTCGGGGATGCCGTTGGGAAGCACGTGGTCGAAGGCTGAGATCCGGTCCGTGGCCACCATGAGCAGCTTGTCGTCGGTCAGCTCGTAGGTGTCGCGCACCTTGCCCCGGGCGAAGAGCTTGAGCGGCAGCTCTGTGTCTGTCAGGGGAGGTCCCGCGATCATTTCGCGCGAAGACCTGGTCCATCCTGGTACCGATTCGATTCGCCACCTCGTCATTCTTCTCGAGCAAGGTCCGAAACCCTGTGCCGGGATTGTCCATCGCCTGCATCGCCGCCTTCTGGACGACAAGGTAGGCGTCCTCGCGGGACATCCCGCTCTCCACGAGCGCCAGCAGCACGCGCTGGGAGAACACGACGCCGCCGGCGAACTGCAGGTTCGCGAGCATGCGCTCCGGGCGCACGTCGAGACCGCGAAGGACCTTGGTCATCTCGATGGCCATGTAGTCGAGGGCCGCGCAGGCATCGGGAAAGATGACGCGCTCGGCGGACGAGTGGCTGATGTCGCGCTCGTGCCAGAGCGCCGTGTTCTCGAACGCGGTCACCATGTGTCCGCGCACCACCCGTGCGAGGCCGCAAACCCGCTCGGTCAGCACCGGGTTTCGCTTGTGGGGCATCGCCGAGCTGCCCTTCTGCTCCTTGCCAAACGGCTCGAAGGCCTCGCTGACCTCGCTCCGCTGCAGGTGGCGGATCTCCGTGGCGATCCGTTCGAGGGTTCCGGCGGCGGCCGCCAGCGCGGCCATGAAGCCTGCGTGGCGGTCTCGGGCCACGACCTGGGTCGAGACCACGTCGACCTTCAGCCCTAGCTCGCTGCAAACGTGCTCCTCCACGCGCGGATCGATGGTCGCGTGCGTGCCCACCGCGCCGCTGACGCGGCCGACGCCCGCATCCTCGGCGGCCGCCTGCAGGCGCGCGATCGAGCGATCCAGCTCCGCGACCCAGCCTGCGACCTTGAAACCGAACGTGATCGGTTCGGCGACGATGCCGTGCGTGCGGCCGGCCATCAGCGTCCGGCGGTGCTTGATGGCCAGGTCGGCCGCGGCCTCGCGGACGGCGGCGAGATCGTGCACGATCTGCCGCGCCGATTCCACCATCTGCACCGCCATGGCGGTGTCATTCAGGTCCTGGCTGGTCATCCCGAGGTGGACGTACCGCGCCTCGGGCTGCCCGATCGACTGGTTGAGGACGGTCAGGAATGCGATGACGTCGTGGCCGACTCGTGACTCGACCTCTGCGATCTTTGCCGCATCGAAGGTGCCTTTGCGGATCTTCGGCAGCGCGGATTCGGGGATCCGGCCCAGCGACGCCCAGGCTTCGCACGCGAGGACCTCGATTCGGAGCCAGAGCTCGAACCTGTGCTGGTCTGACCAGACCGCCCGCATCGCGGGCGGCGAGTATCGCTCGATCAAGACGTTTTCCCTCTCAGCACCGGGGACGCTGGAATTATATCGACGACCGGCGAATCAAGATCTTGTAACCATGCATCCGTCAGGCCCAAGATATCGTGCCCATCGGCCTGGGGCGACCAGTGTTAAGCGGGCGGCTCGATAATCGAGGACTGCCCGTGACCCAAGTACGTAACCACCTCGGAGGACCTCCCGTTTGAAGCGGCACAGGCTGAATCGCCGGTGAGCGACGCGTCCCGTGACGAGGAGCGAGACCTCGTCGACCGCGCCCAGCGGGACCCCCGGCAGTTCGGGGCGCTCTACGACCGGCACTTTCAGCAGATCTACAGGTTCGTGTATTCAAGAGTGAGGGAGCAAACCGCGGCAGAGGACGTCACTTCAGAAGTCTTCATGAAGGCTTTGAAGGCCATGCCCCGCTATCAGGACACGGGGCGGCCCTTTGCTGCCTGGCTGTACCAGATCGCGGTCAACGCGATCGCCGATCGCTACCGCACGCTGCGCACAGCCCAGCCGCTGGACGACTTTCACGACCTTTCCGTGGCGGGCCCGGCGCTCGAGGACCTGGCCGCGCATCGCGACGAGCTGCGACGCATCTGGACCCTGGTCGAGTCGCTGCCCCACCAGCAGCGGACCGCGCTCGTCCTGAAGTTCCAGGAAGACATGAAGATCGAGGACATCGCGGTCGCCATGGGCAAGTCGGCAGGCGCGGTCAAGCTGTTGATCCACCGCGGCGTGACCAGGCTGCGCGACGAGGCCGCGACGCTGAGGCCCGTCGAATGAACTCGTACCACGACCCCGAGCTCGACGAGGTCCTCCCGGACGCCGAGCTGCGGCGCATCGCCGGCCTGCTGAGCTCGTCTCGCACGCCCGACCCACCTCTCGACGAGGCGTTTCGCACGGGCCTTCGCCGGCAGCTGATGAACCAGGCCTGGTCGATGGGCGAAGGCCGCAACTCATGGTGGCGCCGGGCATTCGCGCCACCGGGCCTCGCTTGGGCCGGAGCCGCGGCCGGACTGGTGCTCATCGCCTCGGTGGCCGTCTACAGCGCGCTGCAGCAACCCGGCGGCTTCAACACGATCGTGATCCAGAGCCCGGTCGACGGCGAACGCAGCGTCGCGCTCGAGCAGCCCATCCACGTCGCATTCAACCAGCCGATGGACCACCCGTCGACGGAGCGCGCCGTGCAGATCTCGCCGGCGACCAACGTCACCTTCGCCTGGAAAGCGAACACGATGGCGGTCCAGCCTGCTGGTGGCAACCTCGCCCCCAACACCCAGTACCAGGTGACCATCGGGCCAACCGCGAAAACGGCCACCGGCAAGCCCCTCGCAACCCCACAGACGATCACCTTCGTGACGCAAGCGCCGCCGACTGCAGCGGCAACCCCGACGCCGCGCCCGACCCCGTCCCCCTCGCTCGGCGAGCACCAGGTCACGGCGCTTGGCGGCGCGACGTCGCTGTCGGCGCAGTGGTCGTCCGACTCGTCGTCGGTCTACTTCGTGGACGGTAAGGGCGCGCTCAAGGTCGTGCCTGTGAAGGGCGGCACGCCCGCGGTGATCGCAACCGACAGCGCCTCGTCGCCCGCGATCTCGCTGACGGGCGATCGCCTCGCGTACATCCGGGACGGCAAGGTCTTCGTCCTCACTTTCGCCACTGGCAAGACCGACGAGTTCGACGTCACGCCCACGCCGACGCTGGTCGGCTGGGGCAAGGACCAGTTCGTCTGGGCAGCGGCCGACGGGCTGTACTCGCGGGCCGGCGACGGATCCAGCCAGCAGATCGCAGCCCTGCCGGCGACCGGTACCCCCACCGTCATCTCCATCGCGCCCGACGGCGCCCATGCCGTCTACAGCCAGGACCAGGCCCTGTTCGTGCTCGACCTGGCGACGGGCAAGAGCGTCACGCTCGGACAGGGCAAAGCGACGTTCCAGGCGTGGTCGCCCGGCGGAACCGAGCTGCTGTATGCGACCCCGGACAGC
>VBJE01000321.1:265-2696 GCA_005879675.1 Chloroflexota bacterium | reverse complement strand
TGACGCTTGGATCCCAGCCGGACCCGTCGCGCGACCTCGAGGGCGCGGTGGCCGACCGCCATTTCCTCGACAGCGTCTTCAAGCAGCTCTCCGTGAAGGAGCGCCAGGCCCTATGGCAGTCGGCGGTGGAGAGCCGGCCGCTTGCCGATATCGCCGGGCGCCTTCGCCTCAGCTACATGGCCGCCGCCCAGGTGGTGCACCGGGTGGCCATCGTGCTGGGCGCGCTTGGGCTCGGTCGCCAGCGATCCTCGGGCGAACCGCTCGCCCTCTCGCGGGCACTGGCGATGGCGGCCCTGCCGCTGGCCGCGGTCGTCGTGATCCAGACATCCAGCACGGGTCCGGCGGGAGCCGGGCCGGCCGTGCCGGCGCCATCCGCTATTCATCCGCCGGGTGCCGGGGCCGGTATGGCGGCGACGGGTTCAGCGCCTAATACTGCGGCTACCCCATCGGCCGGCGGGGTCCTGCCGGCGACCAGCATCGCGCCGGGGGCGACGATCCCGCCCGAAGCGACCTCCGCCGTGCACGCCGTGACCGATCAGGTCCGGCAGGCGATCGGCGGCCTCCCCGGACTCCCAAGTGTTCCCCGGGTTGTTCCCAGCGTGATTCCGGTGCCGAGCGTCGTGCCGACATCCGGTGGCCTGGTCCCGGGCCTTCCGTAGGCTAAAAGGCCACACCGTCAGCAGTCTTTAACCCATCGGTAACTTTACCGAATTGACGCCCACGGCGCACTCATCTAAGGTTGTTACCATTCAGTCCAATTGGACTGATTGGGAAGGGTCACCACCAGACACGCCCCGAAAGGCGAGGTGCGTTCGTGCGATTGCGATCAGGACGATGCCGGTAGCGACGGCGGCTGCCCACAGCGGGCTTCGTAGGCCGACCAGTTCACCCGCCGTGCAGCCGGCGAAGCCGCCGCCGGATCCCATCAAGGGGCGGGATGCGTACGCACCCGATGAGCTGCTGGTCGCGGCGCTGGTTGACCAGTCGGCCGCCGATTGCGGCTGGTTGGCGTGGCACACGCACCTGGACGCCGTGGTTGTTCGACGCGAGCCGAGGAGCCCACTCGATCCCGACAGCATCGGCGAGTTCCCCGAGCCGCCCAGCACGCCGCTCGTGATTCAGCGTGGCCAGGGCGAGAGCCCCTGGTCGCTGTGGTGCCGGGGGCGGGGGATCATGGCGTGCATCGTTGTCCCGGTCCGGACGCGTAACCACAAGATCGTGGGAACGATGGGCCTGGCGAGCAGTGTCGCGGGCTCGCTGAACCAGGACGACGTCCAGCGGCTACAGCTCATCGCCCCATTGGCCGTACACGCGCGCCGCTATGAGGCCCGGCTGGCGGACATGCGCCAGCTCTTCGACGAAGTCAGCCGAACGCTGGAGAACGCGCTGGCGCTCGACAAGGCGCTGCGACTGCCTCCAACCTACCGCGAGATCGCCCGGTCCGTCGGGGAATCGCTGGATGTGTCCTATTGCCTGATCGCCATCCATGACTCCCCGGACACCCTGACAATCCGGGCCGCGGGGGGCCGCCGGCCGCCTCGGTTCAACGGAACAACGGCCTTGCCATTGACGAAACTGCGGCGGTGCGCGGAAGCGCTTCGCGAACGGCGGGCAGTGGTTCTCAAGTTCAGCTCGAACGCCTCGCCGGCCGAACCCGAGCGCCTGGCCCTTTTCTCGGCCACCACGAGATACGGCGTGATCCTTCCGTTCTTCGCCGGGCCCCGCACCCAGGGCGTCTTGATCCTGGGCGAAGAGCGGCGCTCGCGGTTTCAACCGCTGTCGCCGGAGCGGGTCGCCATCCTGGAGTTGGTGTCGAGCCGGATCGCCCACATCATGCGGATGTCCCGGCGCCTCGAGTACGAGCGCACGGCAGAGCGGCGACGCCAGCGACAGTTGACGGCGGAGCGCCAGCGGCTCGCTCGCGATGTGCATGACGAGATCGGCCAGGCGCTGACGGCGCTGCTGGTGCATGTTCGCTTCGCGATTTCTCAAGGTCATGCCGAGCCGGAAGAGCTCAAGATCCTCGAACAAGCCGCGCGGCGGGCGCTCGACGGCGCCCGGGCCCTGGCCTACGGATTCCGTCAGCTCGACCGAGGGATCGGGCCGCTGGAAGAGGCGAGGAGCTTCGCGGAGACGGTGCTGCGCGGCGCGCGCTGCCGTCTGTCGTGGGTCGAAGAACGCGACGATGCGAAGGTCGGTGCCAAGACCCTGCGTGAGCTCTGCCGCGTCATCAAGGAGGCGATCAGCAATATCGCCAGGCACGCGCACGCCGACATCGTGAAGATCCGCATCGAATACCCCGACGGATTGATCCGGGTCACCATCCGTGATAACGGTGTCGGGTTCTCTGTACGCGACGCCCGTCCTGCCGAGGACGGGCGTGGCCTGGGCCTGGTAGGGAGCGCCGAGCGGTTGGCGCGCGTCGGCGGTG
>VBJE01000321.1:0-200 GCA_005879675.1 Chloroflexota bacterium | reverse complement strand
TCGGCGAGTCGTCGACCAGCGAGCGGCAAACGCTGGCGATCATCGCGGATCGTCGCCTCTCGCTGGCGGCCCTTTCCGCCCGGCTGCTGCACCAGGCGGACTATCGATTGGTCGCGGAGGCCCGGGGCATCGGCGCGGTACGCGAGCTGCTGTCCACCGTCAGGCCGCCCATCCTGGTTCTGGATTGCGGTAGCGCATCA